>JAPPPA010000089.1 GCA_028817755.1 Gammaproteobacteria bacterium
CGGCAGATGAAATAACCACAGCCGCCACGCCCGCTACATTTTCAGCGCTGGGGCCCATTTGTACGGTAATGCCTTGCGCTTCTAAGCGCTCAGTGACTTTGCTGGCCTTAATGTCTGAGCCGCTTACCTTAAAACCAAGGTTAGCCACGACTTCTGCAATGCCGCTCATGCCTGCACCGCCAATACCAACAAAGTGCACACCTTTTACACGATGCATCGCTGCCTGCTGAAGCGCGTTTAAGGTTGTTCCACTCATGCTTGCGCCCCTTCGTTTTCAGACTCGTGAATAACTTGCTCTAGCTGTGGCAAGCACAACGCTGCCAAACGCTCAGCCGTACGTGGCTCAGCCACAGAACGTGCCGCCTCACCCATCAGCAGTAAGCGCTCACGGTCTTCACAAAATTGATCAAATAAACCGGCTAGCAGCTCAGCTGTTAAATCAGCTTGCTGACAAACCAGGCTAGCCCCCGCTCGCTGCAACACTTGTGCATTCAGCGTTTGGTGGTCATCTACCGCAAACGGATATGGCACCAAAATGCTCGCAACACCTGCTGCGGCCAGCTCAGCCACAGTAAGTGCACCAGCACGGCAAACCACCAAGTCAGCCCAGGCATAAGCTGCTGCCATATCGTCGATAAAATCTTTTACTTCAACCTGAGCTTGGGTGTTTGTACTCAGTGCTGAATAAGCCACCTTCGCCTCTTCGATGTTGCGGCTACCGGCTTGATGACGAACACGTAGCTGCTCCACCAAACGCGCTTTTTGTAACGCCTCTGGTAATACGTCATTCAGCGCTTTTGCCCCTAAACTGCCGCCCAATATGAGCACATTGACCGTATTGCTTTCTTTGTTTTGTGCGCGTTCTTGTGGTGCAGGTAGATCTTCGATTTCCGCACGTACCGGGTTACCCAGGTGCTGCAGGTTATTACCACGCTCAAATGCACCTTCAAAGGCATACGCAGTGGCGTGCGCCATACGCGCAAGGTAACGGTTAGTCATGCCCGCAATCGCGTTCTGTTCATGAATCACTAGGCGCCTACCGAGTAAACGCGCTGCCAAACCACCAGGGCCAGATGCAAAACCGCCCATACCTAAAACTGCATCCGGTTGCATTTGTTTGATCACACGGCGCGCCTGCATGACTGCCGACAACAAACGAAACGGCGCCAGCAAAAGCGTCGCAGCCGACTTGCCACGCAAACCGGTAATGTTCATCCAATGAATAGGAATACCTGAGGCAGGTACCAAACGCGCCTCAATACCCGCTTGAGTACCCAACCACTCCACTTGCACGCCATGACTCTTCAGCACCTGCGCCACACTTAAGGCAGGAATAACGTGACCGCCTGTGCCGCCAGCCATAATGAGTACTTTTAATGGAGTTGCGCTGCTCATGCTGGCACCTCCTGAGTATTCGAAGCGGTATCACGTGTACCGCCACGGGTCTGCCGACGCTTAGCTTCTGCTGACAGATTGTTATGTGCGCCATTTTCAACACTGACACGTAGTAACAAACCACACATCACACCGGTAGCGAGTAATGCGCTACCGCCGTAAGACATAAACGGCAGCACAACACCGGTAGAAGGTGCCAAGCCGACGTTCACCAAAACATGCACAACAACTTGCAGCAGGATCGCAACCGAAATACCCCAAGCGAGATACGCCGAGAACCATGCATCGCGTAAAGCCGCCGCTCTACCCACGGCAAAGCCTTTTAGTAATAACCATGCGAACAGGCCTAACAGGCTCACTACCGCTAGCAAACCAAACTCTTCCGCAAATACGGCAAATACGTAATCGGTATGCACTTCTGGCAGGTAAAGGAATTTTTGCAAGCTGTTGCCTAGCCCAACGCCAAACCAACCACCACGCGCGATGGCAGTCATCGATTGCCAAGCCTGATAGCCGCTACCTTGAATATCTGGATTTTCGGCTAGGAAGGTCAGTAAGCGAGCAGCGCGATAGTCCGCACTAAAAATAAGCACTACAACCACAGCCAACATCATCACGGCCATCACCATGACCCAACCGATTGGCAGGCCACCTAAGAACAGCAGCGTGAAGCACGCGGCTGCTAGCAAAATGGTGCTTCCCAAATCTGGCTGCAAACCGATTAGCAAACCGTAGCCGGCCAATACAATCGCTGGAATCAAAATACCGCGAAACTCGTTCGCCAGATTGCTACGGCGGCGCACTAAGTAGTCCGCAAAGTAAATCAGGGCACAAATACGAGCGACTTCCGTGGCCTGCAGATTCATGACGCCAAGGTTGATCCAACGGCGCGCGCCTTTAATCTCAACACCCACGCCAGGGATTAACACCGCAAGCAAAACCAAAGCGCCCAATAGCAACAACAAAATGCTGGACTGCTGCCACCAACGAATAGGGCTGAATACACACACCAAAGCTGCTGTGGTCGCCAGCGACAGATTGACTAAATGACGCTTCAGGAAGTAGTGAGCATCGCCCGTGTAACTTTCGCCTAAAGCAATTGAGCTCGTTGCCACCATGACAACACCCAACACGGTTAAGCCCAACAACAGCAGTAGTAAGCCGCGATCGATTTGATTCACCGCATCACGCACAGCCGCCAGCGGCGCGAAGATAAGCGCTGTAGCAGTGTTGTTATTTAGCGTGGCGGTAGTCATTCGTAGCGACCTATTTCACCAGTTGGTTTACCGCGGCGACAAAGGCGTCGCCACGATTTTCAAAGCTTTTGAACATGTCGAAACTAGCGCAAGCGGGTGAAAGCAAAACGGTATCGCCCTCTTCGCTATGCTTGGCTGCGGCCTGCACCGCGTCATCCATGCTCTCGGCATGAACAACAGGCACAACACCATCAAGTACGGACTCAATCTCTTTCGCCGACTCACCAATCAACACGACCACTCGACATTTCTGCTTAACGATGTCTCGTAACGGCGCAAAGTCCTGGCCTTTGCCCACACCGCCAGCCACTAAAACAAGGGGTGGAGAGAAACCTTCAACAGCAGCAATCGTGGCGCCTACATTGGTTCCCTTAGAGTCGTTGTACCAGCGGCGGCCAAGCGCTTCGCTGACAAACTGAGTGCGATGCGGCAGGCCGTTAAAGTTTCTTAAGGTTTCCAGCATGGCCACCATCGGAATGCCAACAGCATCACCCAAGGCCAAAGCCGCTAATGCATTAGAAATATTGTGCAAACCGGGCATGCGCAGTTCATTACAGCGAATCAAACGCTTGCCTTTATGGGCCAACCAACTTTCGTCTTGATAAAGCTCTAGATGGAAGTCGTTGTCCAACGGGTCCATCAAACCGTAACGGCGAACATTACTTGCCGCACTTTGTTTTAAAACGCGGTCATCATCAGCGTTCACAATCGCAACATCAGCGTTCTGATAAATAGACAGTTTCGAGTGACTGTATTCCTCAAAACTTGGGTAGCGATCCATATGATCTGGAGAAATGTTCAACACCACGGCTGCCGCAGGTTTTAACGAGTGCGTGGTATCAAGCTGGAAGCTAGAAAGCTCCAACACATAGAGGTCTGGCGCTGGTGACTGCAATACGTCTAACGCTGGGATACCAATATTGCCACCCAGTTGAACGCGTTTGCCCGCAGTGCGAGCCATTTCATTAACCAAGCTCACAACGGTGCTTTTGCCATTAGAGCCCGTCACTGCAACTACTGGCGCATTGGCCTCACGCGCAAACAGCTCAATATCGCCAATTACCGGCACCCCCATATAGCGCGCTTGTTGCACAAACGGGTCGCTCAACGGAATACCGGGTGAAACTACCAACTCAGCCGCGTCACGCAACAAGCTCACCTCGAACTCACCCGTAAACACAGGCACCTCAGGGTACATAGCCTGCAACTTAGCCAAGGCTGGCGGCGCCTCACGTGAATCTGTAATTGCTACCGGAATACCGCGCTTAAGCAAATACAGCGCAACAGAAAAGCCGGTTTGGCTTAAGCCTGCAATCACTGTGGTTTTGGCATTTTTTTGATGTGATGACATACGTCTTGAATCCATCGAATATCCGTACTGCATAGTCGCGCCCTAGCGAATCTTCAGCGTTGCTAAGCCAACTAAGACCAGCATCAAGGTAATAATCCAGAAGCGAACGATGACGCGTGGTTCTGGCCATCCTTTCAGCTCAAAGTGGTGGTGAATCGGAGCCATGCGGAAGATGCGTTTGCCAGTCAACTTGAATGACGCGACTTGCAACATCACCGATACCGTCTCAAGCACAAAGATGCCGCCCATAATCACTAAAACAATTTCTTGGCGAACAATCACCGCCATCGTGCCTAGTGCAGCACCCAGCGAAAGCGCACCGATGTCGCCCATAAAGATCATGGCTGGATAGGTGTTAAACCAAAGGAAACCAAGACCAGCCCCGACAATGGCGGCGCCGAATACAACTAATTCACCCGTACCCGGCAAGAATGGAAAACCTAAGTAGTTAGCGAAACCAGCGTGCCCAACTACATAAGCAAAAATACCCAACGCTGCAGCCACCATCACCGAAGGCATAATGGCTAGGCCGTCTAAACCGTCTGTTAGGTTCACGGCGTTACTGGTGCCAACAATCACAAAATACGTCAGCACCGGGAAGAACCAACCCATTGGGATGGCCACATCTTTTAGTAACGGAATAAGTAGTTCTGTCTGCGCTGGCAAGGTCGCGGTGCTGTACAAATAAGCCGCCACACATATCGCCGCAAGGCTTTGTGCACCGTACTTAGCTTTCGCACTCAAACCCTTAGAGTTGCCGTACTTCAGCTTTAGGTAGTCGTCCATAAAGCCAATGCCACCGTAAGCCAAGGTAACCAACAGTACAGTCCACATATAGCTGTTATCTAGGCGCGCCCACAACAACGTAGAAACGGTAACCGCCACCAAAATCAGCATACCGCCCATGGTTGGCGTGCCTGCCTTAGAAAAATGAGACTCTGGGCCGTCATCACGAATCGGCTGGCCAATCTGGCGTACAACCATATGGCGAATGAGCCACGGCCCCCACCAGAGTGAAATCAACAACGCCGTTAAGGTGCCCAAAATTGCACGGAGCGTTAAATATTGGAAAACGGCAAAGCCGCTGTAGTACTGGCTAAGCCATTCTGCTAATTCAACCAACATGAGGGTTTGCTCCTGAATTTGGGGACGTTTGGCTCGCTCCGCGGCCAGCCATAACTGCGGTCAGTGCCTGAGCAACTTGCTCCATAGCGGCAGACCGCGAACCTTTAACCAAGACAACATCGTCTGGCGACAAACTTGCTGCCAATGCTGTGACTAATAGGTTGTGATGTTCATAGTGACGCTGCTGCTCGCCAAAACCTTCTGCCATTGCTTTAGCAGCGTTTTGACCAACAGCCCATAACTGGTCGACACCTTTTGCTTTAAGTGTCTCACCCAGTTCGCGATGAATATTTAAGCTAGCCTCGCCGAGCTCAGCCATTTCACCCAGCACCATAATGCGCTGACCAGCGATATCGGTTGAAACCAACCAATCCGCTGCGGCTTTAATGGATGCTGGGTTAGCGTTGTAACTGTCATCAACCAACGCGGCGTTGTTCGCAAGGCGCTGAATATCTAAGCGGCCCGACACATTGGCTGCCAACTCAAGGCCCGCCACAATTTTCTCAGCAGATACCGATACCGCAACAGCTGCCGCAGCTGCCGCCGATGCGTTCATTACGTTGTGCCAGCCTGGTAGTGGCAACGCCACATCTACCGTGGTGGTAGGCAAGTTCAACTTAAAGCGACTACCCGCTTCCGTGCCCTGCAACCAGCCTTCGCAATGTTGCTCGCTGACGGAAACATCGGCTAAAGCGTTATCACCAAAGCTCAACATCAAATCAGCCTTAGACTGGCGATTCCAAATATCACCCCAAGGCTCATTGATATTCACGATGGCAATACCCGCGTGACCCAAGCCCGCGTAAATCTCACCCTTCGCTTCAGCCACGCCTTGCAAGCTACCAAAGCCCTCAAGGTGCGCTTCTGCCACCATCGTAATAAGGCCAACATCAGGTGCGGCGATGTCACACAGCAGTTCAATATCACCTGCACCGCTAGCGCCCATCTCAATAACGGCATATTTATGTTTAGCCGTAATGCCCAAAACGGTCAGCGGCACACCCAGTTGATTATTGAGATTACCTTCGGTTGCTAAGGTCTTACCGTCTTCCGACAAAATCGCCGCCAACATTTGTTTTACGGTGGTTTTGCCGCAGCTGCCGGTAATCGCCAATACTTTTGTGTCTAGCGACTGGCGCCAAGCTTTAGCAGCCTGCTGCAGACCTTGTTCAACATCAGCCACGATCACCTGTGGAATATCCACATCTACCTGACGCGCCACCATGGCCGCCGCGGCGCCGGCTTGAGCAGCCATCGCAACGTAATCATGGCCATCCACGTTTGCACCAGGCAACGCGATGAATAGCTGGCCCGCCTGAATCTTTCGGCTGTCTTGTGTCGCGCCGCAAATAGCCACATCATCGCCATACACTACGCCACCTGTTGAAGCCGCGATGTGGGACAAATGCAGCATGACTTTACCGTTAGCTTCTGACATACAGCGCCTCCGGTTTTGGCAAGCCCAGCAAGGCTGCTACTTCTTCTCTATCTGAAAAGTAGCGACGCTCGTCACCAAGCAGCTGATAGTCCTCATGACCCTTACC
>JAPPPA010000222.1 GCA_028817755.1 Gammaproteobacteria bacterium
GTGTTGCATTAATACACTCCGTGGAAGAGGCGCTTAACTTCGCCCCAATCGCTGAGCTCTATGGTCATCTCAACCGCGCTGGGCAATAGCGTTGGTGATGCGGGTGTGGTGCTATTTAAATTTACCGGCGGCCACTGGTCATGCCATTTGAGGGCTTGGTCTAGAAAGCGGAAGCGTAGTTTTTCAACGTTATTCAATACTTCTGAGATGAGTGTCTCTGTGTCTGGTGCTTGGTCCAATACTGGCCATTGATAGCGAATGAGTTTGTTGTCACGAATGCCGTAACCAACGCGCATTAAGCTGCTGGCTTGGGTTTGCAGGTAAGTTTGACCACCGCCGCGTGTCCACTCCAGCGTGCGGTAAGGATCATCTGCAACACTGCGCATAGCGCCTTGCGGCGTGCCGTATAAGTCCCGAATAGGGCGAGGACGCATTTGTTCCACATCGGCTTGAATGAGCAGCATGGATTTTTGCAGGCCGCTGAGGCGGTTCATATGCGTTGCGGTGGCTTGGTCAGTATTCAGAATGAACTCTAGGCCGCCGTATGCCATCACCGAGATCACGCCAAAGATGAACATCGACACCAGCAGTTCCAGCATGGTGAAGCCTTTTTGCGAAGTGCGCTTTAGCCTATCCATTATGGTTTACCGAGATAGGCGGTGAGAGAGGTGAGTACGGCTTCTTTATCGCTCGGCGCAAAGACGTTGATATCAACTCGCCGCATATCGGCTTCTGGCGTGTTGTTGACGGTGTACTCCCAGCGCCAAGCTTCGCCGATCATCAGGGTTTCACCATTGCTTGTGCCGGGCTTGGGGAACTGTCGAGTAACTTGCAGCTCGGTCAATTTGTTCATGGCAACCCAGTGCGCCACGGTTTTTTCCTTGAGATAAGCAGCTTCGTAAACGTAGTTGCTGACGGTTTGAATAATGGCGGTCATCGGTAGGGCGATGAAAACCAGCGCCACTAGAATTTCAATGAGGGTGAAGCCCTTGTGCTGGCGGCGCATTATTCGACCACCTCGCTACTAATTTTTAACGAGCCAATTAAATCGCCGTTAACGGTCCACTGGGTGAAGCTGTCGGGATGTCTAAACAGCGCTTCAAAGCCGGTGGCTTCGCCGCTGGAAAACAGCACAATGTGCGGCAGGTTTTGGCGGAAATCTGGCCCGGTTTGATTTTGTGTGTTTTGGCGCGCCGTTTGTGGTGCGGGGAAGCCTTTGACGGGGATGATATCTAAAGGTACGGGTTGCCCATTAAGGCTTAAGTTGATTTCGGCGTCATCGATCAATACATGGGCTTTGAAGTCGTCATCGCCTTGTAGGGGTAGCCAACCCGTATCTTTATCCCAAGCCCAAAAGCGGTAACCGTTTTGCCAAAGGCGAACGCCAAATTCGCGAGATTGCACAATCGCTTCGTCTTGCAGCAATGAGACTTGTGCGGAAAGTTTGCGACTTTCTTTTTCTATGCGGTCATCAAAGTTTTCGCCACTAATACTGAGCATGGCGACACTTGCCATGACGCCGACAATAAAGATGACGACCAGTATTTCAAGAAGGGTGAAACCTTGCTGCTTAAGGAAGCTCTGATTGGATAGAACATGGCTCTGCGGATCTTCTCGCGTAAGCTGGCAAGGCGCAGCGCGCGGCTGAATGCTTATTGCCTTCACAAGCGCTGCAACGCAGTCCAGCTTACGCGAGAAGTCCGCCCTGTGGGGCTTGGCGAGGGTTCCGCACTCGGCGTTGCCGTTGCTGGCTTTAGAATGACTAAAGCGGCACAACGGCGTCTTGATTGCGAAAGCCTCGCCAAGCCAGAGACATCTTCTATCCAATCAGAGCTTCCTTCACGTGAGCAGAGCAGCAAGTGGCGGGGCGCGTCATGAGTTCTAGCTAGTTTTTGTCCCAGCTGGAAACGTCGGTATTTTCGTCTTCGCCGCCTTCAATGCCATCGGCGCCATAGGTCCAGATATCAAACGGGCCATTTTCGCCTGGGCTGAGGTATTGGTAAGGGTTGCCCCAAGGGTCATTCGGCAGATTGCTAATGTAGCCGCCGCCACGCCAGTTTTTTGGCTCTGGTTCGCCACTAGGTTTGCTTACTAATGCATCCAAACCTTGTTCGGTGCTTGGGAAGCGGAAGTTGTCTAGCTTGTAGTTATTCAGGGCCCCAGCGAGGGTGCGGATGTCGCTTTTAGCCTTAATAGTGCGGGCTTCGCCTGCGCGACCGGTAATGTTTGGAACAATGGCGGCTGCCAAAATGCCCAAAATCACGACTACGATCATGACTTCGATCAAGGTAAAACCTTTTTGGGAACGGCCTAAGCGCTGCTGACGCATGAATATCTCCTGAATGTTTATACCAAGGCTTGCCCTAAGGGCGTAACTGCCTATGCGATGCGGTTAATATACCGGAATGAATCCAAACAGCGCAGCCAAAATTAGTACGGCTAATGAAGCCGGCTCATCTCCTCACATGACCACATGGGTAGTGTGTGTTGTGGCCGCTATTGGCGTTGCTGTATTGGCGCAGTACTTGTCGCCCGCGGTCACTGAGTGGCTGCGCTGGGAACATACCGCATCGTTCTCTCAAGGTTGGAGACCCGTTACCGGGCATTTTGTTCATTTGAGTGCGACACATGGGGCATTCAATATCGCCGCCATATTGCTGGTGTGGCGGTTGTTTTTAAAAGACTGGCAGCAGGGTGATGTTTTGCTGATGGCGCTGAGCATTCCGCTAACCGGGCTCTTGCTGTTTTTAGCTGATTTGCATTGGTATGTGGGCTTCTCTGGTGTGTTGCATGGCTGGTTTTTGCTGGGTGCTGTCCGTGTATGGCATGCGCAGAAAATATTTGCGGCGGCACTGGTGTTGGGGCTGCTACTTAAGTTGTGGTTTGAACCTAATAACCCCTTTGCTGCCAGTGAGGCGGAAATGATTGGTGGGCCTATTGCTTATGTCGCGCATCAGCTTGGCGTTTTGGCAATTGTTATTTTGCTCTTTTTCCATTTTGCATCCATCCCTCTCTGGGATAGAGTACGCCGCTAACTCCAGACCATATATAAAAACATTTATGAGCTTAATTGCAGTTTTTCCGGGGCAGGGTTCCCAGTCCCTTGGCATGTTGGCGGGCTACGCCAACGAATCAGCCGTAACCGATACCTTTAACGTTGCTAGTGAGGCCCTTGGCACAGACCTGTGGGCCTTGATTCAGGAAGACGAAACGCGCCTGAATCAAACTGAGTTTACTCAGCCTGCGTTGCTGGCTGCTTCTGTGGCCTTGTACCGTTTATGGCAAGAACGAGGCGGTGATACGCCAGCGCTAATGGCTGGGCACAGTTTGGGTGAATACAGCGCACTGACTTGCGCTGGCGCCTTTGATTTAGCTGACGCGATTAAGCTAGTTAACCAGCGTGGCCTTTGTATGCAGAATGCAGTACCTGCGGGAGTGGGTGCCATGGCCGCTGTGATTGGCCTTGACGATGCCGGCGTGCAGTCGCTTTGTGATGCGCTGGCCGGAGATGATGTATTAGCGCCTGTGAATTACAACAGCCCTGGCCAAGTGGTTGTGGCTGGCCATAAAGCGGCGGTTGATCGCGCCGTAGTAGAAGGTAAAGCACATGGAGCGCGTATGGTTAAGCCTTTGGCGGTGAGCGTGCCAAGCCATTGTGCGCTAATGACCGAAGCGGCTGAAAACTTTGCAGAAACCTTGAAATCCGCTGAGTTGAAAGTGCCTGCTGTGCCGGTAATTCATAACGTCACGGCGAAGCCAGAAACCGATCTTGAGGCTATTCAGCAAGCCCTGTTGCAACAGTTGTATAGCCCAGTACGTTGGGTTGAAAGTATGCAAACGGCTATTGATACCGGTGCTAGCCGAGCGGTAGAAATTGGTCCGGGCGCAGTGCTGCAGGGTTTAAATAAGCGTATTAAGAAAGATTGGCCTCAGGCTGGTACGGAGAAACCAGAGCAGCTTGATGCAGCCCTAGCAGCGTCATAGGTGCAGGCTTAAGTAGGAACAAACATGAATATCGATTTATCTGGAAAGTTGGCACTGGTAACGGGCGCAAGCCGTGGCATTGGCGCGGCCATTGCCGATGGTTTGGCGGCCGCCGGCGCGACCGTGATTGGTACAGCAACAAGTGAGGGTGGTGCTGAAGCTATCGAGGCCCGTTTAAAAGCTGTCAGTAGCGCTGAGCACCGTGGCGTGGTTTTGCGCTTAGATGATTTGGAAGCAGCTGAAGCAAGCTTAAAAGCTTTGATTACAGATGCGGGTACGCCTGCCATTGTGGTGAACAATGCGGGCATTACGCGTGACAATCTTGCGATGCGAATGAACTTAGATGACTGGGATGCTGTCCTTAACACCAACTTGAAGGGTAGCTTCTCGGTCATTAAGAGCTGTTTGCGCGGCATGATGAAGGCGCGTCACGGCCGAATTATCAATATTGGCTCGGTGGTTGGCAGTAGTGGCAACCCCGGTCAAGCGAACTATTCAGCCAGTAAAGCAGGCGTGTTAGGAATGACGCGTTCATTGGCGCAAGAGCTTGGATCGCGCGGAATCACCGTAAATGCGGTTGCTCCCGGTTTTATTGCAACGGATATGACCGATGCATTAACCGACGAGCAACGTGACAAAATGGCTGCGGATATTCCGTTAGCGCGTTTAGGTGAGCCTGCCGATATTGCTCATGCCGTATGCTTTTTAGCGTCTGATTCCGCGAGCTACATCACTGGTGAAACCCTACATGTAAACGGTGGTATGTACATGTGCTAAGCCGAATTTGGTTTAGATGACTTACCCCAGTAATCATTCTGACTTGGTTTTGTCATAAGTTTGATTACAATAAGCCCCGCCCTAAGACGGGCATCCATTAAGAGGACTAAGAGAAATGAGCAACAGCATTGAAGAACGCGTCACGAAAATCGTGATGGAGCAATTGGAAGTCAGCGAAGAGCAAGCAACCGCTAACGCTTCATTCGTCGACGATTTAGGCGCCGACTCGCTGGACACTGTAGAGCTAGTAATGGCTCTTGAAGAAGAATTTGAAGTAGAGATCCCTGACGAAGTAGCTGAGAAAATCACCAGCATTCAAGAAGCGATCGACTACGTTAAAGAGCAGCAAGGCTAAGCTTTACTGCTTTTTATGGGCAGACATCTGCCCCAAAAACCCGCATTATGAACTTCCGTTTTTAGGTTGTTCTAATGCGGGTTTTCAGTATCTGGTGGTTTCGCACCATTGCTAGATAGAATTTTATTGTCTTCAGCCTTTGTAGTGCTGATATGGAGCAACAGAAGATGCGTCGCGTCGTAGTAACAGGTTTGGGTATTGTGTCTCCGGTGGGAAATACCGTAGACGAGGCCTGGAGCAATATCCTCAATAGTAAGAGTGGTGTCGGCCAAGTGACTCGTTTTGATACGAGCGCGCTGAACTGTCACATTGCTGCAGAGGTGAAAGACTTTGACGTAGAGCAATACTTCAGCAAAAAAGTCGCCAAGAAATTTGGTGTTTTTGTGCACTACGGCGTGGCAGCTGCGATTGAAGCGCAGAAAGACGCTGGCTTAGAAATAACTGAAGAGAACGCTGACCGAGTCGGTGTTGCTATCGGTTCAGGTATTGGTGGCATGGAACTGATCGAGAGCAACATCGATACCATGCTAAATCGCGGCCCCAACCGCATTTCGCCGTTTTATATTCCTAGCACCATCGTAAATATGGTGGCGGGCCAGTACTCCATTATGTCTGGCGCACGCGGCCCGAATTTATGTGTGGTTACGGCCTGTACTACCGGTGCTCACAACATTGGATTAGCCGCGCGTAGCATCATGCATGGTGATGCGGATGTGATGGTTGCCGGTGGTGCAGAGAGCACGATTGTGCCCTCAGCAATGGGCGGTTTTGCCTCAGCTAAAGCCTTGTCGACTCGTAATGATGACCCAGAGGCCGCTAGCCGTCCTTGGGACGCTGGGCGTGATGGCTTTGTTATGGGCGAGGGCGCTGGCATTGTCGTACTAGAAGAGTACGAGCACGCTAAAGCGCGTGGTGCGACTATTTATGCTGAATATGCTGGCTTTGGTATGTCTGGCGATGCACACCACGTTACCCAGCCAGCGGCCGGTGGTGCCGGTGCGCGTAGCTGTATGCAAAATGCCTTACGTGATGCTGGCATGAATCCAGAAGATATTCAGTACGTGAACGCGCATGGCACCTCTACGCCTGCCGGTGACATTGCTGAGACAGAAGCAGCCAAAGCTGTATTTGGTGCTGATACCAAGATTCCTGTGAGCTCAACTAAGTCTGCTACTGGTCACTTATTGGGTGCTGCGGGTGGCGTTGAAGCAATCTTTAGCGTGCTGGCCTTGCGCGACCAGGTAGCACCGCCAACGCTAAACCTTGATGATCCAGACCCAGCTTGTGATTTGGATTATGTGCCGCATACCGCCCGTGAGATGCCTTTACGTGCAGTACTCAGTAACTCATTTGGCTTTGGCGGCACTAACGGCAGTTTGATTTTTAAAACCTTAGATTAATTTGCTTGGTGGCGGGCAGGTTGCTCGCCGTTAGCCCTAATTTCGTCGGCTTATATTTTGCAGCCAACACCTTCCTCAGCTTGGTTTATACACGCCTTTGAAGCAGGCAAAGTCCGCCCGGAACACTTTGTTGG
>JAPPPA010000231.1:0-3570 GCA_028817755.1 Gammaproteobacteria bacterium
CAAGTGAATTGAAGAGTTACGCTTGCCCGGTGGGCGAGCCATCACGTTGACGCCCGCCGTTAGTAGATCATCGCGAGTCATCTCCAAAGAAGCATGACCACCGCCGAATAGGCGCGGGAACATCTCTTGCAGGCCACTGTTTACTTTGTCGAAGGTTTCGCGGAAACGTTCACGTGTTTCCTTATCAATCTTACGAATCGCTTCTTCAAGCGTTTCTAACGCTTCAACCAAGTCGTTGTGCTGTGCGTCTAAATACTCTTTACGCTCAGACTCTTGCTCAAACTCTTCAATCGCAGCGAGGTTAATCGCGCCAAGGCGAGAAATTTTGAGCTGAATATCGTTCATGATGCGAATGGCTTCATCAACAGATGCCGCATCCGGCTCATGCGCAAGCAAGGCTTTAGGGTCTAAATCTTCTTCGCGAATTTGCTCAACTAAAGATTCACGGCGCGTCTTCAGTTCTTGCTCACCTAGCTTGGAGGTTTCTAACGCTTGGCGTTTTTGCTCCAAACCTTGCTCTGCCTGCATGCGACGCTGATCCACTTCACGATAACTGTGCTGGAAGTTTTCTAGCTCGCGACGCGCCTCGGCCAAACGGGCTTCCACTTGTACGCGCAAGCTCAGTTTTTCTTCCAGTTCAGCGCGGGCTTCTTCACCGGCTGCATCGCTGACGGTTTCTAAGGCGGACTCTAGCGCTGCTTGACGTTCTAATAAGCCACCTAATTGAAGCTCTAAGCGCTCTTGGTTGCTACGCATGCTGTCACGCTCAGTCCGGCGTGTTTCAAGTTGTAATTGCTCCTGTTGGCTGGTTTCGCGGTCGCCGCGGTAACGCTCACGTGCAGACATCAGCGGCATTTGTAAGCTTTCTTTCTCTGCTTTGAGCTTTTCGCCCAAGCCGACACTATCTGACATGGCATCGGTAGCGACTTGCATACGCGCGCGCGCAGCTTTTAGCTCTTCATCATCGCGGCGCATAATTTGCTTGAGCTCTTCTAGCTCTAACAACAATGCTTCTTTACGACGTTGCTGTGCGTCTTGCTTCGCTTGCGCTTGTTGCAGTTCAGACTGCGCTTGTTGTTGCGCATATAGAGCCTGTTTAACTTGGCCTTGCAACTCGTCGCGTTGTCCTTCTAAGTCGGCGCGTTCACCACGCAAAGCTTCTAACGTTTGCTGCTCTGCTTCTCGGTTTTCTCGCAGCGTTTCTAGCTCGGCTTCCAACTGGCGCAGCTCTTCCGCGTTCTGTAGAGCATGTTCGCCCTCGCCCGCTCGTTGCATCCAATTCGGGCCGACTCGATCACCACGCTCGGTGACAAACACTTCGTGCGCCGCCAAATTGTTACGGCGCGACAAAGCATCCGCCAAGCTACTGGCAACACGTACATGGGCTAACCAAGGCGCCAAAGCATCAGCGTCACGTACTTTGTTGATTAAGCTATCGGCAGCCGCATCGCTTTGCACAGCCACACCATCAAATAGCGCCACACCTGCAGCACCATCGGCATCCATTGCTGGCAGTAGTTGATCCAGCTCGGCAACAGACAAGGCAGTTAGAAAACCACCCAAGGCGGTTTCCACAGCAACTTCCCAGCCTGCCTCTACACGTAGCTGATCCAACAAACGGCTTTGCTCTTCCAAACCGTTTTCAGCCACCCAAGCAGACTGACTTTTGTCTTGTTTCCCTGCCGCAGCAACGAGCGCCTGCAAAGAGGACACACGCCCCTCAAGCCGCTGTAACGCAACCGACTGCTCATGCGCTTGGTGGTTAGCTTGTTGCTCTCGTTGGCGGCAAGTCTCTAACTGTCCACTAATATCGGCCAGCTGATCTTCCATTTCTTGGCTACGTGCGGCGGCGGCTTCCGCAGCCACACTCAAGCCTTCTGTTTCACCGCCGGCACCGGCAAGCTCCGCCATATTGGCATGCTCTTGCTCAAGGCGTTCATGGCGTTGAACACGCTGTTGTAATTCACGCTCTAAATGCGTAATCCGTGTTTGTTCGACTTCTGCTGAACGTGTTGGCTCAGCGGCAGCAGCATTGTGTGCATCCCAACGGTTCTGCCACTCTTCCATCGCCTCTTCGGATTCTTCATGCGCTGCCGCAGCTTCTTCATCGGTGGCCGCTAGGCATTCTAAACGCGGCTCAAGCTCATCCAATAAGGCATTGAGTTCTTCCAAACGCTCTGCATCGCGCTGCTGGTGGCCACGCAACTCACCCACCGCATGAGTGACTTGCTCTAGCTCTTGGTTTTGCTGTTGCGATAACTCTTGTTGGTGACGAATTTCACCTTCTAGGCGAGAAATATCAGCGCCAACCGCGTAATAACGGCCTTGCACTTCATTGAAGGCTTGGTTCGCATCGGCCTGCGCTTCACGGTTTTTCTCTAGCTCTGTTTCAATCGCACGCAGCTCTGCATGCGCCGCATCTACTTCAACAGACCTTTCATTCAAGCTGCTACTGTAGCTTTCAATATCTTGATTAATTTCGCGTAAACGCAAGCCCATAAGCGTTGCTTTTGCGTCGCGCGATTCGGCCTGAAGCTCTTTATATTTGGCCGCCGCCTTAGCTTGACGATTTAAACGCTCAAGCTGCTTCTCTAACTCATGGCGCACATCATCTAAGCGCTCTAAATTTTCACGCGTGTGCTTAATACGGTTTTCGGTTTCGCGACGGCGTTCTTTGTATTTAGAAATACCCGCGGCTTCTTCTAGAAACACGCGCATTTCTTCAGGCTTGGCTTCAATCAAGCGCGAGATAGTGCCCTGCTCGATAATCGCATAACTGCGCGGGCCTAAGCCGGTGCCCAAGAAAATATCGGTAATGTCTCGACGGCGGCATTTAGCGCCATTAAGAAAATAGTTACTTTGGCCTTCGCGAGTCACTTCACGGCGTACGGCAATTTCGTTAAAGCTAGCGTACTGACCGCCAAGGCGCGGACTGCCTTCGTGATCGGAGTTATCAAACACCAACTCAACCGATGCTTTGCTAACGGGCTTACGGCCACTGGAACCGTTGAAGATCACGTCGGTCATCGAATCGCCGCGCAAATTCTTAGCTGAGCTCTCACCCATTACCCAGCGAACAGCATCAATAGTGTTCGATTTGCCACAACCATTCGGGCCGAGCACAGCAGTTAGGTTGCTATTGAATTGCAGCGTGGTGGGGTCGACAAAGGACTTGAAGCCCGCCAGCTTGATGCGCGTGAGTCTCATTAAAGAAAACGTGTATTTTGATAAGCGTTAGCGAAGACCGACTAGTTTAAATTAAAGTACACGCTGCTGTCGCACCCCTTGTGCGGCAAAATAGCCCTTTTACCCCGAATTTGACGTAAAAAATGACAGTTACCCAAACGCCTTCTGAAGACACACTGACCCAGCTTGGTAATAAGCCCACTACGCAACCCACTAAAGACTTGGAAAGTTTTCCGAATCCACACCCGGAAAATGACTACACCATTCGCATTACGATTCCTGAATTCACTTGCCTATGCCCTAAAACTGGCCAGCCTGATTTCGCGGAGTTCGTATTGGAATACGTGCCTGATGAGAAGTGCGTAGAACTGAAAGCACTGAAGC
>JAPPPA010000231.1:3580-6644 GCA_028817755.1 Gammaproteobacteria bacterium
CGTCTAACGGGCGTATTTAACGTTCGCGGCGGCATTTACACCACCGTGGTAGCCGAGCACCGCAAAGCCGGCTGGCAACCACCGCAGCCCGTACAACTGCCTTAACGCAACGCATTCTTCAGGAGACACATATGGACAACAGTATTGGCCAAGGTATTCGTGATTTAGCCACAGGCTTTAACCTCGCCTTCCGCCCAGGCATTCGCCTGTACGTGCTGTTGCCATTGCTGATTAATTTTTTGCTGTTTGCAAGCGGCACGGTGTGGCTAGCTGACTACTTTAGTGGTTGGCTAGGCGACGCCATGGACAAGTTGCCTGAGTGGCTACAATGGCTTAGCTGGTTGTTTTGGGCTGTGTTTGTAACCGCAATTATGTTGTTCTCCTACTACGCCTTTACCGTCATCGCGCGCATTATTGCGGCGCCGTTTAATAGTTTGCTAGCCGAGCGCGTGGAAAAAGAACTACGCGGCAAAAGCTATGCCATAGAAGAAAGCATTGCCAGCATGGTGGTACGCAGCATTCGACGCGAAATTGTGAAGCTGCTTTACATGCTGCCACGCCTATTTGCCGTACTACTGCTATCAGCCGTGTTATTCATTATTCCCGGCTTTGCAACGCTAATCCCGTTGTTATGGTTCGTATTTGGCGCGTGGATTTTGTCCTTGGAGTACTTGGACTACAACACTGACAACCACGGTCTCAGTTACAAAAAAACCAAAAACATCGCCCAAGCGCAGCGCCAACGCGCCTTGGGTCTCGGTGGCGCCATTGCGCTGTTGACCAGCTTCCCGTTAATTAACCTAGTCATCATGCCCATCGCCGTATGCGCAGGCACTGCTTGGTGGGTATCCATTCAAGAAGAACGTTAAATTAACGCCCGCACTTCCTCTAACTTGGGCCAACCAATGAATACCAAGGTTCCGTTTTTGGCCTTTCGCTCCGCTCTGCTATGGACCACTGTCGCGTTGACAGGCATCGCCTGCACTGAGACAAAACCTCCCGCGCCACCAGCTGCCAAACAAGCCATGCCGGTATATAGCGCCGACGCTTTAACCGCAGCTTGCGACGCAGCTCTAACCAATGCTCGCAAGAACACGGCCTCACTGAGCGCCACACCGCTCTCAGAAATGACGCTAAAAACGTTTTTAGAGACTTGGGATGAAAACGGCGCCGCGATTGGCAACGTACTTGGCCCAATTTATTTGCAAGCTTATGTGCATCCAAAGGAAGCAGTCCGCGAAACTGGGCGGAAATGCATCCTTGAAGTCAGTAAGTTCCAAACGGCTCTGTTTCAAAACGAAGCGCTCTACCAACGTTTAAAACAACTCGACGATACAAACTTAGACCCCGTTAGCCAGCAATTAAAAGCTGACCTCGCTCATGCATTTACCATTAGTGGCGTCACCCTACCCTTGGAAAAACGCCAGCGAGCTGCCGAGATTACAGAAACGGTCGACCGCCTAGCAGAGGGGTTTCAGGCGGCACTGCGTGAAAACACGAGCCATATTGTTTTCCAAGAAGATGATGTCGCCGGGCTATCCGACACTTGGAAAGACCAAGCACGCCAGCAAGATGGCAGCTACCAAGTCGGTTTTGATTACCCGCAGTATTTCCCGTTTATGCGGAACGCTAGCAATTCCGATGCTCGCAAACGCTATTACCAAGGCTTTACGCAACGCGGCGGCGCCAAAAACTTAGAACGCTTAGATGAGATCGTTTCCTTGCGCCAAGCCTTAGCGGATTTGCATGGTGTAGCTAGCTATGCCGATTTAGCCACTCGCAACCGCATGCTAAACAGTCCGGCGCAAATTAATCAGTTCCTCGCCCAAGTTGCAGAACCCGTTCTAGCCTTAGAGAAGCAAGATTTAGCGGAACTGGAAGTACTCCGACGTGAAACAAACCCCGGCACCAGCGGCAAGCTACAACGCTGGGATCTGCCCTATTACCTTGAGAAAGCACGACAGCAAAAGTTTGCTATCGACCAGGAAGCACTGCGCCAATACTTTCCAGCACAAGCAACCGTACAGTGGGCTTTAGAAATTAATGAGGCCCTGCTTGGCATCGATATTCGCCCTGCCGAGGCCAAAACATGGCACGAGGATGTGTTGTATTACGACGTTTACGACGCCACTAGTGATGACTTTCTCGGCGCCATGTATTTGGACCTTTACCCGCGTGACGGTAAATACAAACACGCAGCCGCTTTCCCTGTTCGCAATGGCAGCCGCTTATTAGGGCAGCGCCCTACCAGCGCTTTGGTTACTAACTTTGATCGCAACGGTCTCACCCAGCAAGAAGTAGAAACACTGCTACACGAGCTAGGGCATGTATTTCATGGCGTACTATCCAACACTTGGTACGCCAGCCACTCAGGCACCGAAGTAAAACGTGATTTTGTAGAAGCCCCTTCACAAATGCTAGAAGCGTGGGCCAGACGCTACGAAACCCTAAGCAAAGTCGCCGACTACTGCGACAACTGCCCCAAAATCAGCAAAGAAATGGTTTCCAAACTGGAAGCGGCCCGCACTTTTGGGCAGGGCACGTTTTATGCACGCCAGCATCTGTACGCGAGCTTTGACATGCAATTGGCCATGCAAGCGCCACCTAGCGCGCAGAACCTATGGGCCAAGATGGAAGGCCGCTCTGCACTCGGCCATCTTCCCGGCAGCCAATTCCCGGGTACATTTGGTCATATTACGAAAGGCTATGTCGCCGGTTACTACGGCTATATGTGGTCGGAAGTATTGTCGCTAGACATGCAAAGCCTGTTTGAAGACAACCTAATGAATCCCGAGTTGGGCCAGCGCTATCGACAAGAAATTTTAGCGCGCGGCGGCGAAGCCCCACCTGCAGAGTTAGTCCGAAACTTCCTTGGCCGCGAGCCAAGCTCAGAGGCGTTCTTTACGCAGTTTCAGCGCTAATATGCTTACCGCTAGCAACCACCTGCAAATGCGGGTGCTGGCGCTCTGGGGTACAACGCTCTAAGTAGTAATGCAGCGGCAAACGCTTAGATAAATAAAACCCCTGGGCGTAATCAACTCCCATTTCGGTAATGCTATCTAAC
>JAPPPA010000176.1 GCA_028817755.1 Gammaproteobacteria bacterium
TTTGCACAAGATGTTGATTACTACCTAAAAGGTGTTACCACCGAAAGATACGATGCCAATGGCATCATGCGTTACAAACTAGAAGCCAAATTGGCTAAACATTACCGCAGCAGCGATAGCGTTGAACTTACAGAACCCAGCATGCAGTACCGTGCTGACCAAACTGCGGAAGGCGAAGAAACATCAGACTTCTGGCACATTGCTGCCGAACAAGGTTGGTTTTACGAAGAGCAGCCGCCTCGACTCGCGCGCCTAGAGCTAAAAGATCAAGTGGTGATTAAGCGTGTTGATTCAACCGGCGCTGAAATCAACACCATTACTGACGAAATGTGGTTTTTGCCTGGCAGCGGCGAACTTCACTCACAAAGCCCCGTCGTAATTCAACAAGGCAGCCATCGCATCCGTGCAGCTCGCCTCAGCATTAATACCAAGCAAGATCGCATTCAACTTCATGGTGGCGTGAAAGGCGCGTATTATCCAGCAGGTGTGAAAAACAACGGCCAAACTAGCCGTGACCGGGGTCAAGGGTAATGAAAAAATTTCTATGGCTTTTACTGTGCTTTAGCAGTTACGCCACCGCTGCACCGGATGACTTTGCCGCCCCAATTGAAATTGAAGCGCAACAAGTTGAGGTTGACGCGCAGGACGGCACGAGCACTTATCAAGGTGATGTTCGTTTAGTACGAGGCAGCATGAAAATACTTGCTGACACCATGATTCTGAAACAAGCCAACGACCAAATTTCCGCTGACATTCGTGGCAACGAAAATGGCCCCGCACAATTCTCCCACACCACGGAAACGGGCGAATTAATGCAAGAGAAAGCCCAACGCATCCGCTACTTCAGTGACAAAGACACCATCGAATTTGACGGCAATGCAGAAGTAAAACGCGCCGCAGACACCGTCAGCAGCGATCATATTCGCTACGACTTACGTGCCGAACAAATTCTAGCTGGCGGCGATAAAACAGATGGTTCAGATAACCGCGTTAAAATCGTTATTCAGCCTGCAAATAATAAAAACAAGGAATAGAACCGCGCATGACACGCTTGGTCGCCGAAAACCTGCAGAAAAAATATAAAGACCGCCTAGTGGTCAAAGGCATTTCGCTGCATATCGACGCTGGCGAAACCGTTGGTTTACTTGGCCCTAACGGCGCCGGCAAAACCACCACCTTTTATATGATTGTGGGCTTGGTTAAGCCCAACGACGGCAGTATCCGCCTAGACGAGCACGACATCACCCAACTACCCATGCATGCCCGCGCACGCCTTGGGGTAGGTTACTTGCCGCAAGAAGCTTCTGTTTTTCGAAAGCTCACCGTCGCCGAAAACATCATGGCGATTTTGGAAACCCGTAAAGACCTTAACCGCCAGCAGCGCGAAGATTCGTTAGACGCGCTATTAGAAGAGCTACATATCCCACATATTCGCGACAGCCTTGGCGTTAGCCTCTCTGGTGGCGAAAGGCGTCGTGTAGAAATTGCGCGTGCACTCGCCGCCAACCCGCGTTTCGTTTTACTAGACGAGCCCTTCGCCGGCGTTGATCCAATCTCCGTTATCGACATCCAAAAGATTGTTGAACACCTCACTAGCCGGGGTATTGGCGTGCTAATCACCGACCATAGCGTGCGCGAAACCTTAGGCATCTGCGACCGCGCTTACATTGTGAGCAACGGCCAAGTTATCGCCCAAGGCCACCCCAATGAAGTCATGGAAGACGAGCAAGTAAAACGCGTTTATCTCGGCGAAAACTTCCGCCTTTAAGCCTGCAAAGCAACGCCACGGCGCAAACTGGTTGACCCGCCCCACTGTCACAATTAGTCTTTGCCGCTCAGCAAAACTATCTAACCTTGGGGACATCTAGATGAAGAAACTCAGCGCACTAGCTCTGCTAGCGGCATTTAGCTCAGCACCTGCTTACGCACATGACGTTCAAGCATTTTATCTGCAAGCCGAGCAAAATAATATTGAGATCGATGGCTATGGCGTGTCGGCACGCTTTAACGCTAGTGAAAAATGGGTCATCACTGGCGCTTATGCACAAGCAGAGGAAGAAACTACTCAACTTGAAACCACCGCTGCGTCACTCGGCTTTGAGTACTTATCCACCTCTGGCAATGTAACGGGCGTAATGGGCGGCGAAGTCTCACGTGCCGAAGTCGACTCAACCGACTCTAGCTCCACCAGCGCTTCATTCTATGTTGGCGGCCAAGGCAAAGCCTTTTACGTTCACGCGGGGGTTAGCCTAGATCAAGACGATAGCGAGACCGATCTCTTCTACCGTTTAGGCGCACGCTTTGGGGCGGATAAAAAACTGTTTGGCCTAGGCCTATTCTTTGAACTGTCTGGTGGTGCAGCCGCCAATGACAATAGCAGTGGCGTACCGTTTGGCACCTTTGCGGGCCTAAATTACCACTTCTAAGACCAAATGGCCCTCAATTGCTGAGGGCCAATTCAGCCTAGCGCCACGCTAGGCTGACATTTCAACGCAAACCGCTACAATTTAATGCAAAATACGCGCCAACAGCGTACTGAGCATTATTTTGAAACACGGACTCCAGCTAAAACTCGGTCAGCAACTGACCATGACGCCTGCTTTGCAGCAAGCGATTCGTCTGCTGCAGCTTTCTAGCCTCGAAATTAGACAAGAAGTACAAGAGGCACTTGAAAGCAACTTAATGCTTGAAGAAGACCGCGATGAATATGCCGCGGCAGAAACAGCGACCGAAAACAAAGCAGAAACTGCGAAAGAAAGCGGCGATACGCCAGAACCAGAAAGCCTCCCCCAGGACATTAGCGAAGACAGCATCGGCGACTTTCGCTGGGAAGACGTATACGAAGGCCGCGCCAAACCTAAAAGCGGCGCAGACGATTTACCACCACTGGTTGAACGCGTAGGCGACCCTAGCAGTGAAAGCCTACAAGCCCACCTTCACTGGCAACTAGACCTTGCCCGCCTTTCGCCTCGGGACCAAGAAATTGCCGAGTTCATCATCGACAGCATTGATGACGATGGTTATCTGCATTTGGAGCCCGAAGCACTTGCTGAAACGCTAAACGAACAACTAATTCTCGAAGGGCGCACCGACGAGCCCAATTTCGATACCGACGAAGCCGTTTATGTACTCCACCGCGTGCAACAATTTGACCCTCCTGGTATCGCTGCACGCACGCCGCAAGAGTGCCTAACGCTACAGCTAGCGCAATTAGCCGATCATCATGATGGCAAGGCACTCGCACAAGTCATCGTCGACAACCATTTGGAAACACTCGCCAAAGGTGACCGCGGCACCATTCAGCGCCAAGCGCAGTGCGATGCATCCGAGTTAGACGAAGCGATTACCTTGATTCGTAGCCTTAGCGCACACCCAGGCGCTGGCTGGAGCAATCAACGCACGGAATACGTGATTCCAGATGTGTTTGTTTACAAGCACAACGAGCGCTGGCTGGTAAGGCTCAATGGCGAGCATGAAATCCCATTGCGCATCAACCAGCAATACGCCGAACTAGCCAAAGATATGGGTGACGACGCGCAATCAGAAATGATGCGCAGCCACCTGCAAGAAGCCCGCTGGTTAATTAAAAGCCTACAAAGCCGTAACGACA
Source organism: Gammaproteobacteria bacterium (assembly GCA_028817755.1). Taxonomy (GTDB): domain Bacteria; phylum Pseudomonadota; class Gammaproteobacteria; order JAPPPA01; family JAPPPA01; genus JAPPPA01. The sequence goes on from JAPPPA010000176.1 coordinate 3,611, forward strand.
CACTCGTGCGCGTTGCCAATGCCATCGTAGATCGGCAGCAAGCGTGGTTTGATAAAGGCGACATTGCGCTTACGCCAATGGTGTTGCGCGATATTGCTGACGAACTAGGCCTACACGAATCCACTATTTCGCGTGTAACCAGTAGCAAACACATGCACACCTCGAGTGGCATTGTGCCCTTCAAACACTTCTTTTCTAGCCATGTTGGCACGCAGGACGGCGGCGAAGCCTCAAGCATTGCTATTCAAGCCATGATTAAAGAATTGGTGAGTGAAGAACCAGCCACTAAACCGCTTAGTGACACAAAACTTGCAAATGCGCTTGCAGAGCGTAATATCAAAATTGCACGGCGCACGATCGCGAAGTATCGTGAAGCCTTAGGCATTCCGCCCTCACATGAGCGAAAACGCCTAGATTAAAAACTTCGTATTAATCGCTGGACAAGCACCAGCAGGAGGTAGCAGCGCAAACCGCACTCTGACTCATCCGTTACATACGGACGCAGCCAGGTGAAGCCACAGCAGCCTGCTCCTATACAACTTCCGCAGGCAGTCTCGTGGCCGATATCGCATCGTTAGCGATGCATAATTTGGCGACAGCGACGCCCGCCTGCTTTAGCAAGTCTCTAGCATCCGACGCCGTTGCCGCTACCCATTCAGACCAGACCTTACTGGAGGTAGCAACAATATGAATATCGATCTCACCGGTCACCATTTAGACGTCACACCCGCTTTACGCGACTACGTAAACAATAAGCTCGCACGGGTAGAACGGCATTTCGACAACATTAGCAATGCCCACGTGGTTTTAAGCGTGGAAAAACTCTCCCAAAAAGCCGAGGCCACACTCAATGCCCGAGGCGGACAGTTATTTGCTGAAGCGCATGATGAAAACATGTATGCCGCGATTGACGCACTTACAGACAAGCTCGACAGGCTGGTGAAAAAACGTAGAGAAAAGGTCACAGATCACCATAATCGGGAAGCACTCAAACACGAAGTTCACGCAGCCGCGCTGCAATAACTCGATAAATAGTTTCTCGGGGCGCACAGCACAGGCCAGCTTGGCAACAAGCTGGCCTTTTTCTTGCTTAAAGAGCAACAACAATTTCTCAGCAGCATTTAGCGAATTCACTGTGAAGCCGCCTCACAAGTCGCTAAAATTGCCCCCATTGATATAAGGAGTTCAGCATGAACCTGTCCGCGGTTATCCCCTCTTCTCGCATTGCCGTTGTCGCTAACGCGCAAAGCAAAAAAACAGCATTAGAAACCATCAGCAAAACCTTGGCTGAAGGCGATAGCAAACGCCAAGATGCTATTTTCGACGCGCTACTAGGCCGCGAACGTTTAGGTAGCACTGGCTTAGGAGACGGCGTTGCCATCCCTCACGGCCGCATCAATGGCATTAGCGAGCCAATGGGCTGCCTAGTAAAGCTAGACGAAAGCGTTGATTTTGAAGCTGCTGACGGCAAAAACGTTGATTTACTCGCCGGCTTAGTTGTACCTGCAGATTGCACTGAAGAGCACCTACAAGTACTTGCCAATGTTGCACGCCTATTTAGCAATAGCGATTTCACCACGGCAGCTCGTCAAACGACTGACAGCGCCGCACTCGCTGAACTACTTGCAGCGAATAGCTAAACGCGCCGCAACCGACCACAGCGACCAACTTGGTGCAAAACAAAGACGCGCTCACCGTCACCCTGCTCCATGCAGAGTTGGAGCAACGCCTGCAATTAAGCTGGCAATGCGGTGAGGCCGCGGCAGAAAAGCGCCGCTTAAACAGCCGCGGCGAAAGCTCACCACTGCCATTAGTGGGCTACCTCAACGTTATCCACCCCAACCAAATCCAAATTGCGAGTAGCGCTGAGCTCGACTGGCTAGGCCAACAGGCTGCTAGCGAGCAAGTGCGCAGCCTGAAGCAAATTTTTCCCGGCCAAAGCGGCTGTTTGGTTCTTGCCGATCAGCTAGACCTAAGCTCATCATTGTTGGCGCTATTAGAGTCGCAACAAATTCCCGTGCTCAGCAGCCCTATGCCCGCACACGAGCTCATCAATAATCTCGAAAGCTGGTTAGGTGGCAAGTTAGGCGAACAGCAAACGCGCCACGGCGTAATGATGGAAGTTGCCGGCGTAGGCGTGTTGATTACCGGCCCCAGTGGTATTGGTAAATCAGAGCTGGCACTCGAGCTACTCACCCGGGGCCATCGACTCGTGGCAGACGACTGCCCAGTGTTCAAGCGCGTGGCCCCAGATACCGTTGATGGCACCTGCCCAGAACTCGTCCAAGACTTATTAGAAGTGCGCGGTCTGGGCATTGTTGATGTGCGCGCCATGTTTGGTAGTAGCGCCATCAAACGTAATAAATATCTGCGCCTGATCGTAGACCTCGTGCCCGTCACTAGCGTGAACCAAGGCGAGATTGATCGCTTACAAGGCATGCGCAAAGAACAAAACATTCTCGGCGTTGTTGTACCGGAAATTGCCTTACCAGTAACCGCCGGCCGCAACCTCGCGGTATTAATTGAAACCGCGGTTCGAGACCACCTGCTCCGCCTTAATGGCTATGATGCAGGCAAGGTACTGGAAGAAAGGCAAGCAGCACTGATTGCAGCAGGCGATTTATGAAACTAGTCATCATTAGTGGTCAGTCTGGCTCCGGCAAAACTATTGCCCTGCACATGCTCGAAGACTTGGGTTATCGCACAGTGGATAACCTGCCTGTCAGCCTGTATCAGTCGTTCGTCGACAACGAAGTCCTCAACACGGAAGACGGTGGCCTACTGGCCATTGGCGTTGATCCGCGCGCCACTAAGGAAAACGTTTACGCGCTGATTGAGGCCATTAATAAAACCCGCGAACGCGTTGAAGAAACCTTGGTGCTACATCTCAGTACGCACCCTGAAACATTATTAAAACGTTACAGCGAGACCCGCCGTCGCCACCCATTTGCAGCCGAAGGCAATACTGTTGAAGAAGCCATTGCATGGGAAACCAAGCAGCTACAACCACTAAATG
>JAPPPA010000312.1:0-3819 GCA_028817755.1 Gammaproteobacteria bacterium
ACGTTGGCGCGTTTAAGGTTTGGAATCTGCACACGCAGCTTTTGTACTGGAATATCCGCGGTAGCTGCTTCTTCGATATCAGCCATTAATGACATATTTCGGAAAGCTAACTTACCGCTAGCGTTTTCCACCGCGGGCCATTGTTCAGCGAACTGTAACCCTGCATTCACTACATAAGCATCAGCGCTAAATTTGCCCTCGTCATTTTCGTAAGGGAAACCGTTTAGCGGGCCATTAATTGCGACCTCTGCGTCAAGATTACCGGCTAGTAAGGCCTTATCCAGCCATTGATGTGCAGTATCCGGTGTAAAAGCAGGAATAAACTCTTTCACCATCGGCACAGTGCCACCGCGAACATCACCATCAAGCGTTAACCAGCCCGTGACTTTAGGTTTGGTTAGGGCGACATCAACACCTACTTGAACATCGGCAGATGCCTTATTTTTCTGCAGCTGCAAATTATCCGACTGCACCACCAGGTGCCTTACTTTGTCTGCTGTTGGCGTAGACCAATTAACAACAAAGTCTCCCTTCGCGCTGTCAACGCTACGCTCCCCGCTATAGAGCCAAGGCCAGCTAATGACTAAGTCTTGGCTATCAAGCTTTAGCGCTACCTTATTACCTTTAAGGTCAAAACTTCCGCTAACGTTTTTGAGGCCAGGCCAACCTTTGTGAGTTGGATCGTCAGCCTTTGATTGCACCATCCCGGTTCGCCAGCTTAAGCGATCAAATTGACCGGCTGCCTCAATATGCGTGCCCTGCTCGATACTACGGGCCACATCAAACCGCTTGATCATGATCCCACCAGCTGGCGCTAGCCGCTGTAACAGATTCCCCATTTCATCTGGCAACGGTAGGCCTTCGGCTTGATCAAACACTCGGCCCCACGTAAGAGAATCCAACTTGCCAACGAAATGCTGTTCGTTTAACGCGTCTTCACCAATTTCCGAGTCAACCTTAAACCCTTTAATTTGAATCGGCTCGCCCGCTACGGTTAGGGTTGCGTTTTCGCTGCTTAACGTCCAGCGCTTACCCAGTTCCGCCAAGTTCTTGATCGTATCGGTTTCCTCACTCGAGCTGCCATGTGAGGCCCAAGAGAGATCCCCTTCAAAGCCCTCAACCAAGTGCATGTCTTTCTGCGCTTCGCTTTCATTTGGCAGACTGACTTGAAGTCGCGTTAGAGACACACGGCTGGTGACTTTAGTAGTTTTTTGGCGGTCCCAGCGCAGGCTTACGTCACCGCTTTCCAAATACCCTGCCTTTACATCTACAGGTAAAAAAGCCAGTAGCGGCTGCACCCAAGGCGAATGCAATTGAAAACCACCAACACGCGTGAAGACTTCTCCGCGCATATTGACCATATCGGCCATGCTGCCTTCTGCGTCCAACACCAGTTCAACGTCTTCACCAATGGATGCAGGTGGCTTACCAGACAACTCAATGTGATAGCGCCCCCCGCCGCTTCTAAAGGAGAGATCAAACCAAGCACTCTCAGGTTCTAACTGTGTGCCTTCGGCTGGCACCCAAACAATCTCAGTACGCCCAAGAGAAATCGTGCCACGGGCCGCGAGGAAATCTAACAGCGGTCCTAGGAAGTCACCTTCATTACTTTCCGAGCCATCGAAACCCCGTAAGCGAAGGCTGCCATTTTCCTTTTGCTCAACAACCAAACGCAAACCTTCAGCATCTACCGATGCCGGTCGCCATGGTTGATCCGATAGTAACTGTAGAAAATGTGTGCCCAATGTGAGTTGGCCAAGAGCAACCAGCTCATCGTTATCGATTGGTGAGCGAATCGAAACATTTTTAAACACCAAGCGCGGCCCCCAGCCAGCCCACTCGGCTTCCATCTCGCCAATCACAAGCGGCTTCCCAACAGCCTTACTTGCCATGGCTTCAATATCACGCTGCAGCTCTGGAATTTCAGGCAGCAACAGGCGGAACAAACTAAAACTAACCGCTAATAGAATCAGCAACACCGCCGCGAAGCCAAGCGCCACACGCCGCAACGCCATTAACATTTGACTACTGCTAGTCACGCCTAGATTAAGACCACGTCATGCTGGTCAGGTGGGTATAAAGCCTCAGCCTGCAAACGAATTGGGTGACCAATTGACGCCTCTAAATCCGCTAACGCTTTGGCTTCTTCGCTAAGCATCAAGTCCACCACGGAAGGTGCCGCGATAATGAGCATTTCTCGAGGTTCAAACTGACGAGCCGAACGCGAGATTTCGCGGAAGATTTCATAACAGACGGTTTCAACGGTTTGCACGCTGCCTTTGCCGTCGCAACTACTGCACGGCTCACAGAGCACACGCTCTAAACTTTCACGTGTGCGCTTACGGGTCATCTCTACCAATCCTAACGGTGAGAAGTCGTAGACTTGGGTGCGGGCGTGGTCTTTTTGCAAATACTTTTCTAAAGCGCGTAGCACTTGGCGTTTATGGTCTTCATCCTGCATATCGATGAAGTCCACAATAATAATGCCGCCGAGATTACGTAGACGCAGCTGACGCGCAATAGATTGAGCTGCTTCCAAATTCGTTTTGAAGATCGTTTCTTCTAGCGTGCGGTGCCCAACGTAGCCACCGGTATTTACATCAACCGTAGTCATCGCTTCTGTTTGGTCAAATACCAAATGACCACCAGATTTCAGATCTACTTTACGCGACAAAGCCCGCAAAATTTCATCTTCAACACCGTAAATGTCAAAAATAGGCCGCTCACCTGCATAGTGAACAACACGGTCTTTCATATGCGGAAAGAACCCTTCAGCAAATTGCTTCACTTGCTCAAAGGCTTCTAAGGAATCGACACGCACGGTGCCCACATCTTCCGAAAGCAGATCACGCAAGATACGCAACACCATTGGTAAGTCGCCATGTACTAATGAGGGTACCGGCGTCTTTGTCGCTGCTTCGGCAATTTTTTCCCATAGGCGACGCAGGAACATCATGTCTGCCCAAATAGCTTCCTGCGAAGCCCCCTCACCAGCGGTGCGCACAATAAAGCCACCGTCGTTGTCGCCCTTTAAATTGGCACGTACGGCGGCTCTTAGGCGCTCACGCTCTTCTTCACATTCAATCTTGCTAGAAACGCCCAAGTGCGCTTCACCCGGCATGTACACCAAGTAACGAGATGGCAAACTGATTTGGGTGGTGAGGCGCGCGCCCTTGGTGCCGATAGGATCTTTTAGCACCTGCACCATCACCGTTTGGCCTTCGGCAAGCAGCTGCGTGATATTGGCGTCAACTACCGCATTGTGTCGCTGGGAAACGTCACTGGACTCGTCTGAATCATGCGCCAGTGCATACAGCTCTTCGGATGAACGTCCAACAATATCGCCGACATGAAGAAACGCCGTGCGCTCTAAACCAACCTCTACAAAGGCTGCCTGCATGCCTGGAAGCACGCGCGACACCTTGCCCTGATAAATATTCCCGACAAGCCCGTGACGATTTGCACGCTCAATAAATAGCTCTTGCAGCACGCCGTTTTCCACAACGGCGACCCGCGTTTCCTGAGGGCTTACATTGATGAGAATCTCTTCGCTCAAAGCGCTTCTACTCCAAAGCTCGCTAGCAGCCGGCTGGTTTCAAATACTGGCAAACCAACGACTCCCGTGTATGAGCCTGATATTCTACGCACAAACACAGCGCCAAGCCCTTGAATTGCATACGAACCGGCTTTATCCAGCGGTTCTCCGGTTTGCCAATAGCGGGCCATTGCCTCGCTGTCTATGTCATCAAAGGTGACTTCAGTAATGACCACGTCTGTTTCAACTTGATCGTCATAAACACAGGCGATACTGGTATAAAC
>JAPPPA010000312.1:3829-4571 GCA_028817755.1 Gammaproteobacteria bacterium
GGTATAAACCTCATGTGTTCGGCCCGACAACAATTCCAACATGCGCGCAGAATCTTCAGCATCCTTAGGTTTACCTAGGATCTCACCGTCGACCACAACAGCTGTATCAGAACCCAACACTGGCAAATCCATTGCTTCACCATCAAGGCTCCAGCCTGCACGCGCTTTATCTAGAGCAACCCTCAACACATAACTCTCTGCTACCTCACCTTCCATTGGAATTTCTTCCACCAATACCGAAGCGGTATGAAAGGTCAGCCCCATTTGGGTAAGCAGTTCTTTACGCCGCGGCGAGCGAGACGCGAGTACTAACTGAGGATTGATTGTGTTTGCATCCATAACCGGCCCTTTATGCCTGTTTGACTACGTTTTTATGGGCGCCGTTCCCGGCGTTCACCTGGTTATGCCCTATTCACGATGGTAGGGATGATTATTCAAAATGCTATGTGCACGATAAAGCTGCTCCGCGACCAGCACCCTCACCATGGCATGTGGCAGGGTCAACGGCGACAAACACCACTGTTGATCCGCGCGGCTCCTTAACTCAGGATCCAAGCCATCAGGCCCGCCAATTAATAACGCCACATCTTTGCCGCTATTCCGCCAGCCATCGAGCTTGGTAGAGAGCTGTTTCGTAGACCATGCTTGGCCGCGCTCATCCAACGCCACCACCAAAGCACCTTTTGGAATTGCCGCCTCTATCAACTGTGTTTCTTTACGCACAGCTGCACTAGCGGCTTCT
>JAPPPA010000312.1:4581-6578 GCA_028817755.1 Gammaproteobacteria bacterium
CGGCTTCTCGGCCGACATCAGTTTTCTTCCTTGGCCCAGGCGGTAGCTCTTTCAACACTAAAGCGCATTGTGACGGCATACGTTTGGCATAGGTTTCATACCCATCAACAACCCATTTGGGTGGCTTTTGACCAATCGCTATCAGATGAATTTTCATATATCGATTGTACCTTGCAGATATGGCAATAAGGGCTTTGAAACCGCAATAAAAAAGGCGCCCTAAGGCGCCCTCTTCATCATGTTTATTGAGCTATTTACGCCGCTAAAGAATCGGCACGTTCTGCAGCGTCTTCCGGCGCTTCATCTGAATCATAAACACTCACTTCGCCGTAACCTTCGGCACGAGAGGTGTCGAGCGCTGCGTCACAAGCAGCCAAAGTATCTTCAGCAGACCAGCGGCCATTATTGAATTGCACAATGCCAATACTGACACTGATCGCAACAGCTTCGTCGTTTTTAGATTTAATCGGCGCCTTGGTCAGCTTTTCTTGAATACGCAAAGCCAAGGTCATGGCGTCTTTGGCTTCAGTCGCTGGCAGAATCAACAAGAAACGATCTGCGCCTAAGCGGCCCAAATAGTCCAAATCACGACAGCAAGCTCGTAATACACGGCCAGTGAAACCAAGCACTTCATCACCCACTTGCTCACCGTAATGCCCATTAATGCGCGACAAGCCGTCGATATCAACCAACATCACAGAGAATCGCATCTGGCCACGACGCCAGCGCTGGATAGCTTTATCCAATTCTTCCAACAAGAAATGACGGTTGTGTAAGCGAGTCAACCGATCAAGCTTGGCAACTTCATAAAGCTTTTCATCTAACCGAGCAAAGCGGCGACGCTGAATAATGCTCATCAAACTAGGCACCCAAATAATGGTTGCACTCATTAATGAAAAGGTCAGCATCTCATCTGCGCCAAGACGTGGCGGCTGCACAATCAGACTTATGATGTATAGCGCGCTAGCCAGCAACGCCATATGAAAACTACGAATGGCTTTATTGCCTAGTGACCCGGCAAAGATAAGCAGCAAATAAGGCACTGCGCGCACGCCATTGGCGTTTGCGTGGGTATCAAACCAAAAACCCCAAGCAGCCACTAGCACCGCAAGAATGGTAACCACCCATATCAGAACACCGACAGACTTGCTTCTAGAACTAGAGATATCAGTAGACCCCATAACGTTTTACTGCCTGCGCAGCGCCCCCTCTGCTGTGCTCGGTTGCTGTTTAATTATAGACAGCGACCCTATTCATTATTAGTTTCGACTACTAAAAGCCGACTACCGAGTCGTATTTAACGACGAACGGCTATTCGTCGTCAATTTCTTGTCCCGACCATAGCTTTTCAAGCTCGTAAAACTCGCGCGTTTCTTGCTGCATAACGTGAACAACAACATCACCAAGGTCTACTAACACCCACTCGCCGTTAGCCTGTCCTTCAACCCCTAAAGGCTGCAATCCAGCTTCTTTAGACGACATGATTACACTGTTCGCTACGGCCTTAGTGTGACGGTTAGAGCTACCGCTAGCGATAATCACACGCGACATAACCGAGCTCACGCCCGCAGTATCAATGCTCACAATTTCTTTGGCTTTTAAATCCTCAAGTGCATTAATCACAAGCCCTTCAAGGTTTTCTAAGCTCAATTCTGAGCCGGTGTTGGATGACATAGTTTGGGTTCCAAAAATCTAAGAACAGCCTCAGGCAACAAACCTTCTGGCAGCTTACCAGCGCCTAGTATGCGCCGAATTTGTGTTGCTGACACATCCACAGCTGTCACCAGCAAATGCTGAACACTGCCAGCGAGGGATGTCTCAATTGATAAGTCAGGTGTTGGCTTATATCTATCTAGCCACTCTGCGGCCACACCATCGATTGCCTGCTGATAGCCGGGGCGACTCACCACAACCATATGGCACAGCGCTGGCAACTCGGTGTATTCCTTCCAGCTGGCAATATGCTCATAAGCATCATCGCCCAGTAAAAATACAAT
>JAPPPA010000127.1:0-3628 GCA_028817755.1 Gammaproteobacteria bacterium
TCGTTCTGCCGATTTCGTGTTTGACGTTCGCTGCCTGCCCAACCCTTATTGGGAGCCAGCGCTGCGCGACTACACAGGCCGAGACCCGGCTATTCAAGAATGGCTCGGCGAGCAAACAGTAGTCAGCGACTTGATTGATGAACTTGCGGGCTTCTTTGACCGCTGGTTGAAAACCGTTCTGCATGCCGACCGCAGCTACGTCACCATTAGTATTGGTTGCACAGCCGGCCGCCACCGCGCGGTATTCGTATCTGAGCAACTACAAAAACATTTGGCCCAACACTGGCCTCAAGTGTTGATTCGTCATCGCGAGCTCGACGCCGCCACCGAGAAATAACTGCATACCCCATGAATAACGTTAGCGTCTTACTCATTACTCACAATCGCGTTGGCCGTGCGTTAGTAGAAACCGCACAAACCATGCTGCATGAGCTGCCCTTCCGGCTAGCGCTACTACCGGTTTCACAAACCTGCGACCCAGACAAAGAAGTCGAGGTTGCTTGCGACCTATGCCGCCAACTCGATAACGGCCATGGTGTTTTAATTCTTACCGATGCCTTTGGCTCTACCCCCAGCAATATCGCCTGCCGTACCGCTAAGGCAGAAGACACCGCCAATACTGCTGTGGTGGCTGGCGTGAACTTGCCAATGGTTCTAAAAATCGCCAACTACCCAAACCTCTCATTACAAGAACTCGCCGAGAACGCTGTCGCAGGCGGACAACGTGGTGTTGTCCAATCTGTACAAGCAGCCGAATAAGAGCAGGTAATACTGACTATGCAAACCTTAGATATCGAAATCGTTAACCGCCTAGGCCTACACGCACGTGCCGCAACCAAGCTGGTCCAAACGGCCAGCCAATTCGCGGCAGAAGTACATGTTGTGAAGGATGGCCAGCGAGTCAGCGGCAAGAGTATTCTCGGCGTTATGATGCTAGCCGCAGCTAAAGGCAGCCAAATCAGTTTGGAAGCCGAAGGAGCTGACGAGACAGAAGCCCTGCAAGCCCTAGAAACGCTTATTAAAGACCGATTCGGAGAAGGCGAGTAATGTCCTTGGCTCTATCCGGTACTGGTGTAGCACGCGGCATTATTATTGGCCGCGTCCACCATATCCAAGCCGGTAGTACCGATGTAACCGAACGTAAAATTAGTGGCAAAAAGGTCGCCGCTGAATGTGAACGTTTCCGCCAAGCGCGACGCACCGCAACCGAAGAGTTACGCGCAATCCGCGACGCCATTCCGGCTGGCAGCCCGAGCGACATCTCGGCGTTTATTGAGTCGCACTTACTCATGTTGCAAGACGCAACGCTCTCTGATGCCGTTGTTAAATTAATCGAAGACCGCCGCTGTAACGCGGAATGGGCATTACGCATGCAGCGTGATGCCTTAGTCGCAGTTTTCGAACAAATGGATGATCCTTATCTACGTACCCGTAAAGACGACGTAGATCACGTTGTAACCCGCATTCAGCGCGTCCTACTCGATCAACCACACACCATAGAAACCGACGTTGACGACTCTCAGCCTACCGTTGTAGTCGCCGAAGATTTGGCGCCTGCCGACGTCATTACATTGCATAACAATGGCCTTGCCGCGTTCGTCACCGAGGCAGGCAGCCCCCTTTCCCACTCCGCTATTTTGGCGCGTAGCTTGGGTATTCCGGCCATTGTTAGCGTACGTGGCGCACGGCTGCTGCAAGAAGGCGAAACCGTTATTGTCGATGGACAAAACGGTTTTCTTGTTGCCGCGCCGGATGAAAAAGCACTCCAGCAATATTCCGAAGCCCAAGCCGAAGAAAAAGCCTGGCGCGAACGTCTGGCAGAGCTCAAAAACCAGCCTGCCGAAACCCTAGATGGCACACATGTGCATTTACGCGCCAATATTGAGCTGCCCGAAGACGTAGGCGTTTGCTACGAAAATGGCGCCGACGGTATTGGCCTTTACCGCACCGAGTTCCTCTACCTAAACCGTGAGATCGCACCCACTGAACAAGAGCAACTAGACGCTTACACTTCGGTGATGCTGGCGCTGCCAAACCAATCAGTCACGATCCGTACGCTTGATCTAGGAGCCGACAAAACCCTAGATGGCGGCCGCCAAACAACCGGCCCAGTGGCTAACAACCCAGCGCTAGGACTACGTGGGATTCGTCTCTGCTTACAGGACGCAGAGCTATTTAAACCGCAACTGCGCGCACTCCTAAAAGCCGCTAACACCAGCCCTTTACGCGTCATGCTGCCCATGGTTTCGAACCTGCAGGAACTGCAACAAGCTAAGGCTATGATCGCCGCAGTGCGCGAAGAACTGCTAGCCGAGGGCGTCAGTCTTAACCAAGACTTTAAGCTGGGCGCAATGATTGAGGTGCCTGCCGCCGCACTATGTGCCGAGCAACTCGCCGAGCATGTCGATTTCTTCTCAATTGGCACAAACGACTTAATTCAGTATGCACTGGCCATCGATCGTATCGATGACCAAGTGAACTACCTCTACGACCCATTGCACCCTGCCGTACTTAGGCTCATTAGCATGACCTTAGATGCCGGCAAGAAAGCCAATATTCCCGTCGCCATGTGTGGTGAGATGGCGGGTGACTTGCGCTTAGTGCCATTACTCCTTGGCATGGGTTTGCGAGAGTTCAGTACCCATCCAGCTAATCTGCTTGAAGTGAAACACCGCATTCGCCAGCTGGAACTGAGTGACTTAGAACCGCTAGCCGAGGCCGCACTCAGTGCGAGTGATGCCCAGTCTGTAGTGGAGCTGCTAGATGACTGGCACAGCCAACATCAGGCGCAACGCGCCTAACCACTTCAAGCCCTTGTTTATAAAGACCTTTATACAAAGGTAGCCTGCAACGATATAGACAGCCCAGCCGTGGCTTGGGTACACTTCAGGTCTATTCTCTAGCGCTAAGAAAGGCACCTCAATGAGCGACCCGTTGGTACAAACCGACAATCAGGGCCATCAGGCGGTGCTAGATAAGCTCTCCGCGGCGCTCGGCTCTGGGCGCATGCAACTTGCCCGCCGCATGCTACACGGCTTACACCCGGCCGAAATCGCTCACTTACTCGAGTCTTTACCGCGCGCGCAACGTAACATTCTCTGGGAATTCACTGATCCGGAAGACGACGGTGAAATTCTCATTAATACCAATGAAGAAGTACGCGCCAGCCTGATTGACCGCATGGACGAAGGGCAACTGGTAGAAGCCCTTGATGGCATGGCGGTGGATGATGTTGCCGACATTCTTGACGACCTACCAAACCGGCTAACAGAAACCGTACTGGAATCCATGTCGGCACAACAACGCCGGCTCGTAGAAGAAGTACGTTTGTGGCCGGAAGATAGCGCCGGCGGCCTGATGGACACCGACGTCGTCACCGTTCGGGCCGACGTCACACTCGAAGTGGTACAACGCTTTCTACGCATGCGTGGCAGCCTGCCCGCTCATACTGACGCTTTATATGTACTTGATCGTTACGGCCATTACCGCGGCTCATTAAAACTGAGCCACCTGCTTACGGAAGATCCGGAACAACTGGTAGCTGAAGTCATCGAAAACGATGCAGCACCCATACCGGTGGATTTGCCAGACACGCAAGTCTCGGGCTGTTTCGCAGATCGCGGCCGCG
>JAPPPA010000127.1:3638-6555 GCA_028817755.1 Gammaproteobacteria bacterium
CCTTGTTTCTGCGCCCGTTGTGAACGAAGCCAACGAGCTGATTGGCCGCATCACTATCGATGACGTGGTTGACGTTATCCGGGAAGACGCCGAACACAGCATTTTGAGCATGGCTGGTCTCGATGAGGATGAAGATTTATTCGCGCCTGTGCTCAAAAGTGCGCCACGCCGTGGACTTTGGCTGGGCGTGAACCTCATTACTGCCCTAATCGCATCTTGGGTTGTCGGCCTCTTCCAAGCCACCATTAATGATGTGGTCGCACTGGCTGTACTCATGCCAGTAGTCGCCAGCATGGGCGGCATTGCCGGTAGTCAAACGCTAACATTGATTATTCGCGCCCAGGCGTTAGAACAAATTTCACGTTCCAACGCCCGCAGTTTATTAGGTCGAGAACTCGCAATTGGCGCCCTAAACGGCATCGCTTGGGCGTTATTAATTGCTGTAGTAGCGCTATTCTGGTTCGACAACCAGAAACTCGGCATGGTGATCGCGATTGCGGTGTTTATCAATATGCTATTTGCCGCCCTAGCCGGCTTTAGCATTCCATTAATACTCAAGCGCCTATCTGTCGACCCCGCCTTGGCTGGCAGTGTCGTGCTAACAACGGTGACCGACGTTGTTGGTTTTCTCGCCTTCTTAGGGCTCGGCTCAATACTGTTGGTTGCTGTTACCTAACGGCACTATTGCTCGCCAGCTACGGTCATCTTATTAAGTAACACAGCACCACAAGCAATATTGGTATTCGCCTCTGTGTCAGCAGAAACACCGCGAATATCCATAAACATGTCTTTCAAATTACCGGCAATGGTAATGCCATCCACCGGATGGACTGCAACACCATTTTCCACCCAAAAGCCGCCCGCCCCACGTGAATAATCTCCGGTAACCGGGTTAACACCCTGCCCCATTAATTCAGTTACCCACAAACCCGTACCCATATCTGCAAGCAAGTCTGCTTGCGTTTCTGCATTGGTGGTTAAGCGCACATTGCGCGCGCCGCCTGCATTGCCGGTGGTTTTTAAACCCAGTTTTCGTGCTGAGTAGACACCCAATAAGTATTGCTGAACAACGCCGTTTTCTAGCAAGGTTTGTTCACGAGTCGCGACGGCATCCATATCAAACGGCGCACTACGCGGCCCCTTCTGCAAACGCGGGTGTTCTGAGATCGATAGCCAATCAGGCAATACCTGCGTGCCGACACAATCCAGCAAAAAGCTATTTTTACGGTACTGCGGCCCGCCACTGATGGCATTAAACAAACTCGCAAATAAACCACGCGCAACGCGGCGGTCGAATAACACCTCGTACTCGCCAGTTTTAATTTGCTTCGCACCCAAGCGCTCTACCGTGCGCTGAGCTGCCTCTTTGCCAATCACGGACGCTGAATCTAACTCGGCTGCATCACGCGCAGAGCGCCAAGCGTAATCGCGCTGCATCTCATCATTGCCTTCGGCCAATACTGCACAAGACAGGCTATGTCCGCTACCCAGCACTTGTGCAGTAAACCCTAGGCTATTACCAAGTACAGTCAACTCCACGCCAGTGCTCACCGTAGCGCCATCAGAGTTAGTGATACGTGGGTCGAAGTCTCTTGCTACCGCTTCACACTCGATGGCTTGTTTCACTGCCTCATCCGTCGATAAGGCCCAGGGGTGATATAAATCCAACTCTGGAAATTCAGTAGCCATTTCGGCTTTATCAGCCAACCCTGCGCAATCATCTGCTTGCGTGAACTCAGCCAGTTGCATGGCAGCCGCAACGGTTTTTTCTAAACTCTCTGGGCTCAAGTCGCTGGTGCTCGCACTGCCCTTGTGCTGACCCGCTTTAGCCTTACGATAAACCGTGACAGATACGCCCTTATCAGCCTGCATCTCTACCGTTTCAACTTCCCCCATGCGCGCTGTCACGGACATACCTCGGTCCAAACTGACCGCGGCTACAGCATCATCTGCGCCTAAACGTTTAGCAATATCAAGGACCTGATCAACCGCTTGCTGCAGTTCTGGCTGGCTCACCTCAGGGTTAATTAATTCAATAGCAGAAGTGTTCATACACGTTTAGGCAGGTCGGCGAGCACGCCGGAAATCAAAGGGAAAGCGAGTGTAGCGGATACCGACGAACTAAACAGCGCTCAACGCTGTTTACGCATCACGCCATTGTTCATGCACCGGCACCAAAACACGTAGGCGCTGCCCCGGGCGTAAATAACGTTTGGGATTAATGCCGTTCCAATCACAAAGCTGAGCAACGGTGACACCAAACTTACGGGCAATGCGGTCTAACGAGTCGCCATTACGAACGGAGTAAGACACTTTACGCGTGGGGCCATCGCCTGCATTCAGCGCTGGCGGAGCAAGGCGCAATGTCTGCCCGGGTTTCAACCATTGGCCCGGCTTTAATTGGTTCCACTGACGAAGTTTAGAAATCGCCAGTTTATATTTCTTGGCCAAGTCCCAAAGATTGTCGCCCGATACCACGGTATGCGTTGGACCTGAAGGTTTCGCCTTAGCACCACGGGGCATCCATAGCACCAAGTGTTGCCCCGGCTGCAAAGGACGTTTGCGGCTGATATTGTTCCAGCGTTCAATATCCGTCATATGCAAGTTGTGACGGCGTGCGATAAGCCAAAGCGACTCCCCATCCTTCACCAAGTAGCTACGACGCTCCTTGGTTGCTCCACCACTCGAGGTAGGCACCACGCTAGGGTAATGCGACAAACTCTTCTGCCCACTCGCCACTAACAGCTTTTGGCCGATGCGAATGGTATTGCCATTCAACCCATTCACTTCACGTAGCAAGCCGCTGCTGGTGCGGTAATGCTCGGCAATTTCGCTTAATGTCTCACCGCTTTTTACTTGGTGGCGGCGCCATGTCACGCGCTCGTTCGACGCCAAATTACTCAAGCCGCGTTTAAAC
>JAPPPA010000098.1 GCA_028817755.1 Gammaproteobacteria bacterium
CCCGGAATACATTCAGGCCTTCCGCAAAATGTGGTTCCACGGCAAAGACGGCTTTAACCTCGCCAACCTAAAACGCAAACTGCGTATGGAAGAAAACTTCTTCACCCGTCGCTTAGATGAAATGACTGTGCACCTCTGCCCACTCCAGAACTGGTCAGACGAACCGCTGCAAGCACCTTACGAACGCCTCCAGCAATTCCAAAAAGACGGCAGCGGCGCGGCCACGGCAGAAGAAAAAGCTTTCTTCGAAACACTGCCAGCCATTAACGACGACTGCGAGTTCTTTATGCAGTTGCTGCGCGAATGGGACACAGGCATTCGTTGGCACGTCACCACCGCCAACACCAAACCCGCCAAAACCAAAGAGCTACTGTTCGATCCGCTCAACTTCCCCGGCTTTAACGACAGCGGCGCGCACCTTACCAATATGGCATTCTACGACGGCAACCTGCGTACCCTGCAATTCGCAAAGGAAGATGGCCTAGAACGCGTTGGCTACGCCATCCATCGCCTGACTAAACAACCCGCAGACTTCTTCGGCCTAAACGCGGGCCACATAACTGTTGGCGCGCAAGCCGACATCTGCATCATCGAACCGAGCGCACTCGACGGCTGGCACCCAGAAAACACCGTCGACTACATATGGCGTGATTTATTCGACAGCCACCAAATGGTTAATCGCCCGCCCAAGATCGTCGAGAAAGTGTTTATCGGCGGCAAGCTGGCGTGGGACGGCGAAAACTTCGGCCCCGACTACGAGCAAAAACCAATGGGCCGTTACCTGCGGCATAAAGATCATCCGCTCGAGAAGGCATGGACTGTTGCCGCGTAGCTAGAAACCCAGTGCGGGTTTCGCCCCTAGAACCTTTGTTAGTATCGATTTAGGCCCACCCGCTGGGCGAGCCTATTTTTGAGGCATCAAAAATAGGCGAAAAAATGCTTTACCCACCGTGCGGCCCCTCCGGGGTGCCCTGCGCTACTCACAATCTGCTAGGTTTGCTGACAGGGCATCCATGCCCTGACAGCAAAGCTCGGCGTCCTGCCTCGCCCGCTACGCGGCCTATTCAACAGATTGCTCCGTTGCTCGGCCGCATAAAGGGCTAAACACTGCTATCCCAACTTACAAATTGATCCAACCACACCGTCACTGTGCCTAAGCACCAGTAAATGGCATAATCCGCGCCCAATTCAAAGACAACACGGTTCATTTACCAAGCATGTCCACTCGCAAGATCTTAGTTACCAGCGCTCTTCCTTACGCCAACGGCCCTATTCACCTCGGCCACTTGGTTGAATACATCCAAACCGATATCTGGACCCGCTTCCAAAAAATGCAGGGCCATGAGGCTTGGTACGTTTGCGCCGATGACGCGCACGGCACGCCGATTATGTTGCGCGCCGACAAGGAAGGCATTACGCCGGAAGCACTGATTGCGAAAACCAGCGAAGAGCATCAGGCCGATTTTGCTGACTTTAATATCGCCTTTGACCACTACCACAGCACGCACTCTGACGAGAACCGCGAGCTAGCCAGCGATATTTATCTGAAACTAGAAAGTGCTGGGCACATCGCCAAACGCACCATTTCTCAGGCTTTCGACCCTGAGAAACAAATGTTTCTGCCAGACCGCTTTATTAAAGGCGAATGCCCGAAGTGTGGCGCTGCTGACCAATATGGTGACAACTGCGAAGTGTGTGGCGCGACTTATAGCCCCACCGAATTGAAGAATGCGGTATCAGCCGTATCTGGCGCCACGCCGATCGAGAAAGATTCTGAGCACTACTTCTTTAAGCTCGGTGACTTTGAAGCCTTCTTAAAAGAGTGGACGACTTCAGGCCATGTGCATGAGTCGTTAGAAAACAAACTCGGTGAATGGTTCGAGGCCGGCCTGCAAGACTGGGACATCAGCCGTGATGCGCCCTACTTTGGTTTCCAAATTCCCGGCAGCGACAACAAATACTTCTACGTATGGTTAGACGCACCGGTTGGCTATATGGCCAGCTTTAAAGCGCTCTGCGAGAAGCAGGGCTTAAACTTCGACGAATACTGGGCTGAAGATTCAAATGCCGAAGTCGTACACTTTATCGGCAAAGACATCGTCTACTTCCACGCCCTATTCTGGCCAGCGATGCTGAAAGGCGCGGGCTTCCGTACGCCAAGCAAAATTCTCGCGCACGGTTTCCTCACCCTAAACGGCGAGAAAATGAGTAAGTCGCGCGGCACCTTTATTAAAGCCCGCACATGGTTAGACCATATGCCAGCCGAGCCGCTGCGTTACTACTTCGCCGCCAAACTCAACAACGGCGTTAGCGACCTTGATCTGAATCTGGAAGACTTTGTTGCCCGTGTAAATTCAGACCTTGTCGGTAAATACGTCAATATCGCCAGCCGCTGCGCCAACTTCATCACCAAGAAGTTTGACGGCCAGCTAACCGAAATTACCGAAGCACATCCGCTAGTCGCTGAATGCGCTGCCGCCGCACCCCAAATTGCCGAACTGTACGAACAGCGCGACTTTGCCCGCGCCGTCCGCGAAATCATGGCACTGGCCGACAAAGCCAACCAATACATCGCCGAGCAAGAGCCTTGGGCGCTAGCCAAAGACGAAAGCAAACTGCCACAGGTGCATGACATCTGCTCTACCGGCGTGCGTTTGTTTCATATCTTAAGTATCTACCTCAAGCCTCTGCTGCCAGCGCTAGGCGAAAAGGCCGAAGCCTTTTTGAACCTGCCGCCACAACAGTGGAGCGACGTTGGCCAGAACTTGAGCGGCCATGCCATCAACAAATTCAAACCGTTGATGACTCGCGTGCAATCAGAAGATATTGAGAAAGTATTAGAAGTGGCGGCGGAAGAAGCCAAAGCTTTTGCGGAGCCAGAAAAGAAAGTGGAAGCTACCAATCCAATCGCTGACGAAATCGAATTCGACGACTTCGCCAAGATCGACCTACGCCTAGCGACTATTGTTGAAGCCGACCATGTT
The DNA here is from genome assembly GCA_028817755.1 of Gammaproteobacteria bacterium. GTDB lineage: Bacteria > Pseudomonadota > Gammaproteobacteria > JAPPPA01 > JAPPPA01 > JAPPPA01. The sequence goes on from JAPPPA010000098.1 coordinate 2,985, forward strand.
GAGGGCGCCGACAAGCTACTACGTTTGCAGCTAGACCTTGGTGATGAAACCGGCGGCGTGAAGAAGCAAGTTTTCGCTGGCATTAAGAGTGCTTATGACCCAGAAGACTTGATTGGCAAGACGACCGTTGTGGTTGCCAACCTAAAACCTCGCAAGATGCGATTTGGCATGTCGGAAGGCATGGTATTGGCGGCTGGACCTGGTGGTGAGGATCTTTGGATTCTTGAGCCGAGCAATAACAGTCGTGGGAAGTTTTCTCAGGCTGGGAATCGGGTTAAATAACACACTGCTTAACGGGAGCCTCTAGTGGCTGTTTCGGCCCTAGACGCTTTTATTTGCTTTCGGTGAGCACTTACTAAAGGCCGAGTTACTTTTTTCTTTGGCGAAAAAAGTAACTCCCTAGTCATAGATATGGGCGCCACACCCACCGCACAGCCGCTTCGCGGTTCCTTGCGCTTCTCGCGAATTTTGGCGGTCGCGGAAACTCGCTGCGCTCAAACAAGCCGCTCCCTCAATCCAAAATTCACTGCGATGCTCAGCTGTGCAGAAGGGGCCTACTTAGAAACATCTCACGCTACGTGAATTGATAAACGGTCTATTCCCCGCCCTCCTCTACGGCCGAGCAACGGAGCAATCTATCGAAAAGGCCCGAAGGGGCGAGGCAGGACGCCGAGCTTTGCTGCAGGGCTAGGAGAGCCCTTCAGCAAACCCGATAGATTGTGAGTAGCGCAGGGAACTGCGAAGCAGCCGTAGAGCGGGACCAGCTTTCTTTTGGTTACTTTTCTTTGCTGCCAAAGAAAAGTAACTCGGCCAACACTATAAACCTCACCGAAAGCGAATAGAAGCATCTAAGGCCGAAACAGCCACTAGTGAAGCCCGCCGTACCTCTATAACAGCTCTCCCGCAGAACCCGAAAGATAAAAAGCCCCAAGACGGCGTTTTAGCAATTCCTCCAGATACCCAGTATCCACCAAAGCCTCAATAAACGCCGGTAATAAAACCGATGCTTCAGCCTTAATCATATCCGCACCAACACCCACATCCGCTAGCGCGTTGGTAATCGGCTTCTCACCATAACTAGCAAAATAGGCATCAATACCTTCATTCAACAAGGTCTGAAAATAGGCCGTTTGGCGCAGCTCCATCCAAAAACGCTGCCCATAGGCAGCCATGCCTTTCAATTCGTCTTCCTGCAGCACATCGGCAACCGACAAGTTCGCTTGCGCCACAATGCTCCACACCTCATCAACCAATTCACGCAGGCGTTCTTCGTTTAACGAGGTCTGTAAGAAACTCTTACTTTGGCGAGCAATATTCTTGGCGTTGGCTTTAATGTAACCGCGTAGGCGTTTTTCGAGCTGGCCGTCAATCTGCTTACCTAAGGCACCGGCGCCCTTGGCTAAAAAGCCAGAAACGGCGCCTAGTTTTTCGGTGCCCGCGGCGAGGTAATCGCGAATACCGTTATAGAGAATATCTGACACCAGCATGGTAAACAGCGGGCTTTCGATTGAACCGGCGATGATGGCGTCACGCAGTTCTGACAGCGCCAATATTTGCTCAACGCTGTCTTCTAGCAACGACTCACTGACTATATCGCCAAGTTTGGTTTCCTTGTTTACCGGCAAGGCAACCAAGTGCGCTGCAATACCTCCCACCAACTCAGCAATGGAATCCGGCAACGGCATTTCTACCACCAAACTCTGTGCGGCGTTTTTAACGCGCTCTGCATTGCTGAGTTTGTTTAGCGGCGTACTTTGCGCCCATTCGAAGAAGGCGTTGGTTTCAGCCTCAATCTGTTCGGGCAGCTTGTCTGTCCATTGCGCTAGTTCAAACGCCACGTGGGCGTCTAACAAGGCTTGAGCCTTACTCATGCCTTCTAGCCTTTTGCCAAGCTATCTTGCCAGTGCAGCAGCTCGGTCAGTGCAAACACGGCTTCTAGGCCTTTATTGGACTCGCTATCATCTGAACGCGCCGCCGCATCGTCAAGGCTCGTCACGCCGATGACTTCGTTAATAATGGGTTTGTTATGTTTCAGTGAAACTTGGCCAAAACCTTCAACCACGGTTTGCAGAACTGACGCATCGTGCGTAGTAGCGCCCTGCAGCACAACCCCAAAGGCCATTACGGCTGATAGCTCAGGATCACTTTCAAATAGCATATTGGCTGCCAATGGCAGCTCTAGAGAACCGGGCAAAGTGTGCACGCTAATGTTGTCGCGATTCACACCTGCGTCAACCATTTCAGCAATGGCACGGTCAACCATGGCGTCTACAAACTGCGGATGCCACATAGCCGCAACGATGGCGACTTTGGCATTAGGAATCTTGTGAAAATCTTGTTTCTTTTTGGGTAGAAAACCGGCCACGTGGGCACTCCATCTAACTTAAATAGCAGAGGCGAGTGTACAGCGATTTCTACCGGCTTTTTTAGATTCGTACATTGCCGCATCTGCCTGCGCGAGCAAGGCCGCAACGCTGGTGCCATCACCGGGGTAAATCGCAATGCCTATACTGACCGCGGTGTTTAATTTCACGGGGTGGGCGTTGTTATAAATTTCACGCACCTTGGCGATTGACGCACGAATTCTTTCCGCCACTATTTCAGCCTCTTGCTGCTGAGACAGATCAGCCAGCACCACCAAGAACTCATCGCCGCCAAGCCTTGCAACGGTATCAATATCCCTTACGGCGTCACTGATTAGATCGCCAACTTTGCATAGCAGCTGATCACCTATCTCATGGCCCCAAGTGTCGTTAACGTTTTTAAAACCATCAACGTCGATATAAAGAATCGCCATCATGCTGTCTTGTTCACGGGCCAACTTAACCGACATATTCAAGCGATCCATCGCCAAGCGGCGACTCGCCAGTCCGGTTAACGCATCGTAATACGCGAGCTTGTGCAGCTGATCTTGGGCGGCTTTGCGCTCTGCCACTTCGCGCTTCAAGCGCTGCTGGTGTCGCCGCGCCTCTATCGCGGCCGCTTCTGAACGACTCCACAACGACAACACCAAACCGGTGAGAATTGAGATTGCGATGCCAAACAAGCCGACAATAAATGGCAAGCCCGACTGCTCGCTGGCTTTAAAGGCCTCAGTCGGCCAAACCATGATTTTCAGATCATGCTCAAACATCGCGACATGACTAGTCATTTCATCGTGATCATGGCTTTTGGAATGACCAACGGTGCGATAGACCATTTCGTCATTAAATTCCAAGTGCATGTGATGCCCCAATGCTTGGTCCTGATCCATCAGTAAGGCGTGATGCAACCAATCGTCTAGGCGAAATACGGCAAGCAAGAAACCATCAAATTCATTGCGCTTATAAAGCGGCACGTAAAGCAGAAAACCTTTACCACCTTGTAACAGGTTAATCGCCGAGGTCATCGTCGGAACGCGCTCTACTCGTGAGCGCTCTAGCGCGGCCAAACGACGCGGGTCAATCGCCGACTGAATACCTAAGGCAACGTCATTGCCCGCGAAGGGCTCATTCCAGCGTACCGGTAATTCCGAGTAATT
>JAPPPA010000051.1 GCA_028817755.1 Gammaproteobacteria bacterium
CCAAGCGGGTGATTTGCGTGAGCTATTTAGTGTTGCTCGTTCTGTGGCGGGGGATTTGGAAGCTCGCCTAGCGGATTCGTTAACCGCCCTAGATGGTCGCGATGCAGCCGAAAAGGCTTCAGCGATTGCCGATAAACAAGGCGTATTGGGTAGCGAAGAGTTACGTGAGCTTTGGTACTTACTACAACAAGAAGCCACCGAGCTTGGAAAAGTGAAATCCATTAGTGCCGATGTTGTGGCGCCAGATGGTAAAGCACGCAAGCAGTCCGTGGTGCGCGTTGGTGCGTTTAGTGCATTTTCTGAAGACGGTTTTTTACGTTACGACGGTGGCCGTTTAGAGCTATTAGGGCGCCAGCCAAGTAGTGGTGCTGTTGCCGACGCTAACGTGTTGGCTGACTCAACTTCAGGGCATAGCAGTGTTTTGGTTGACCCAACGCGGGGCTCGATTCTTGGTTTGTTGGTTGAAAGCCCAACCTTGATTGAACGCGTTCAACAAGGTGGCGTGGTGGGTTATGTCATTCTTGCCTTGGGTGCCATTGGTATGCTGATTGCGGCCGTACGCTTGGTCGTGCTTTTTGTGGTTGGCGGTAAGATTAAACGGCAAGCAAAGAAACCGGATCAGCCGAGTGAGAAAAACGCCCTAGGTCGTATTTTGTCGGTATTTAAGGTCGAAGATGCGAGTGATACCGAAACCCTAGAATTAAAGCTGGACGATGCGATTTTGCGTGAAGTACCAGCCTTAGAACGCGGCCAAACCACGCTGAAATTACTTGCCGCGGTTGCGCCTCTGCTAGGCCTACTGGGCACAGTAACGGGCATGATTATTACCTTCCAATCAATCACGCTGTTCGGTACAGGCGACCCTAAATTGATGGCGGGCGGTATTTCGCAAGCCTTGGTAACCACGGTGTTGGGCTTAGTTGTAGCCATTCCATTACTGTTTGCGCATAGCTTCTTGGCATCGCGTAGTCGCGGCCTGATTCAAGTGCTCGAACAACAAAGCGCAGGCTTACTAGCCCGTGTGGTTGAGAAAAACCAGCAGCAAGGCGCATAGCTAGCAGAGCTGACTGATGGATCCCTTAGAACTCGCAGAGCAGTATTTAGACGCAACGGGCAATAACCCTTTGCGTTGGCTCGACGGCTTATTAGCTGGCGGCTGGGGACCGGTGAGTGCGCTGCATTCACTGATTGAAACCGGTGGCAATGTGCTCTGGGCAATCTTGGCCGTGTGTTTTCTATTGTGGTTGCTGATTTTCGAACGTTACTGGTTTTACCGCCGTGTATACCCACAACGAATGTGCGCTTGGGTAGCTGAGTGGGATGCGCGCAAAGACAAAGCTAGCTGGTTTGCGCACCGCATTCGCGAGGGAATGATTTCAGAGGCGCGGGTGTCGTTAACAACGAATGTGGCTCTCATCAAAGTACTGGTAGCGATGTGCCCACTATTTGGCTTGCTCGGTACGGTAACCGGCATGATCTCGGTATTTGATGTGATGGCGCTTGGCGGTAGTGGTGAAGTGCGTGCGTTAGCGAGTGGTGTTTCGCGCGCTACAGTGCCAACCATGGCCGGCATGGTGGTGGCATTATCGGGTTTGTATTTTTCAACCCGTATGAGCAAGAACATTAACCGCGAAGTTGACCGCTTAGCGGACCGGCTGAGGTTTCATTAAGCCGATGTTTGCAACGCTAAATCGCGTGGTGATGCCGCCTTTAGGTGCGGCTTTGGTTGCAGTCGGTTTGTTTTGGTTGATGTGGCAGCTGATTGCGATGCAGGCGAACCCACCGGATGTGCCTGAAGAGCTAGATTCTATTTCTCTGGATTTGGTACAGCCAGACCCAGAAACCCAACAAGAAGAAAGCAGTGACAGCGCGCCGAGTGCTGAGCAGGCGATTGAGCAAGCCCAAGACGTGCCGCAGCCGGTGCCGACTATTCCTATGTCGAATGTGTCTAACGCTAAAGTCAGCTTACCGGCCTTTAATGCTGGGCCGGCCAATCTGAATATGGATTTGTCTTTGAGCGGTGGCTTAAGCGGCAATGCGTTTGCCGTAGCTGGCGCTGGTAGTGGTTCAGGCAGCGGCGGAAATGGTCGTGGTTTTACCGGCAAAAAGTTGGTGCCAGTCAGTACCGGTCGGCCTCAATTCCCTCAGTATGCCTATGACCGTGGTATCTCCGGCTGGGTAGAAGTGGTCTTTATCGTTGATAAAAACGGCCAAGTGCGTAACCCAAGAATTCTAGACGCCAAGCCCAAGGGTATTTTTGAAGAGGCCGCAATTAAATCCGTTCTGTCTTGGCAATACGATCGAAAAATCATGGCGGGCCAAGCAAGAGAGGTTCGCCAACGCTTGCCATTTGACCCAGAAGACTTCCACGGTAACTGGCGTTAATCATGCGGTTTATGGCGCTAAAAACTCTGCTGATTACCGCGTTGTTACCCTTAAGCGCTTACGCCGCGCAGTACGAGTCAACCAGCCGTATTGTGAGTGGTGATATTGAAGAGCCGCCGAGTATTCAAGAAGTCGCCAAGGATGCTGAGGCCGCACTGAAGAAAGTTAAAGGTAACCCTTACGCCACCTCGCTTTTGCTACAGCAATTGGCCGCCCACGCTATTCAGGCAGAAGACAATGAAAAGGCCATGGGCTACTACGAGCGTTTGCTCAAAGAAAAGACCTTAGCCGGCCCAGCATTACAGCCGGTTCGTTATAACTTAGCGCAACTCTATTACGCCGCGGGTAAGTACCAAAAAGCGGTTAACACCATGAAGGCTTACTTCAAAGCGGGTGGTGGTGCGACGGCGCAAGCCTGGGTTTTATTAGGTAGCGCCTATGTGCAATTAAAACGTTTTGATTTGGCGAAGCGCCCCTTACAAAGCGCTATTGAGCAAATCGATGGTGGTAAGCAGAAGCCAGAACATGAAGACTGGTATCGCTTGTTGCTGGCGGTGTATTTCAATAACAAAGACCATAAGCCGGCAGCCGCGTTATTGGAGCGTATGACACGCGCTTATCCAGAAAAACTGGAATATTGGCAGCAGTTGGCAGGCCTGCAGCTGAAGCGTAAGCAGCGCCATAAAGCTTTGGCAACGGTCGAGATGGCCTACCGCTATGGCTTGCTAGAAGAAGAGTCAGATTTACAACAATTTGTGTCGTTGTTTGCCTCGGCTGGCGCCCCATTTTATGGTGCGAGTTTATTAGCGAATTGGATGAAAGACGGAAGCTTGCCGTCCCATGCTGAGCAATATGTGCAGCTAGCCGCGATGTGGCAGCAGGCGCGTGAGCACCAAAAAGCTGCGGAGGCGTTGGATCAAGCATTAGCGCAAAAGGCGCGCGGCGAATGGTGGCTGCAGTTGGGGCAGATTCGCCTAGATTCGCGCCAATGGCGCCAAGCAGAGATCGCGTTAAGTACAGCGATTAAGTTGCAGGGCTTGGGGCGTAATGTCGATGAGGCCTATCTGGCCTTAGGTTTGGCGCGTTATCAGCAACGTAATTTTGATGGCGCTAGAGAAGCCTTTAAGCAGGCTAGGGCGTATAAGAATTCCAAAGCTGTCTCTAAGCAATGGTTAACGTATTTAGACGATATTGAATCGCATGGCTTTTTTGCTTCTAGTGCTGCAGCAAAAGACGCTGGTGTGTTGAATAGTGGTGGCGCCGATGTGGCTGGTTTATACCAGCGCGGCGGTATAGAAGTTGCCGACTCACAGGCGGGTGGTGCGCGTCAAAACACGAATGAACTGACGCCCGTCGGAGCCGAATTGACGGGGTCAAAAGATGGCAGTATTCCCGCTTGGGATGGCGGTTTTGATCCAAGTGTTTTAGCGAGTATGCGGGATCAGCATGGTGCACTTGTGAACCCGTTTGCGGATGAAGAGCCGCTCTTTGTTATTACGCAAGATAACGTTCAAGAGTACGCGCAGTGGTTGTCAGCTGGGCATCAAGCCATGTTTAAGGCGTACCCAACTTACCAAATGCCGGTGTACCCAAGTCATCGTAGTGTGCGTTATCCGCAAGCCATTTATGACGCCACTTTAGAGAATGAGAAAACCGCCAAGCTAGTTGGGTCCGATAGCTTGGCTGATGCGCGCTTAGGCTTCCCGTTTCGACGTCCAGAACATGGTGCGGAAGCGATTTGGAATCACCGAGTACGCTACCGTGGCGATAGCTTCTCAGGGAATATCGCCAGTATTGCGCAGCGACCGAGTGGTGGCTGGCTGAAGATTATTAGCGATGTGAAAGTGCGTTTTGACTACGGCAACTTAGCTAATCCTGGTCAAGCCAGCGGCAAAAACTTGTTGATCTATTACTTTGCCCGCACGCTTTTCCCTTCTCAGGCACGTGGCGCTACCGTGTTGGCTCACGACACTATTGATGTTGACCAAAGTGCTCGCAAAATTTGGGGTGCTGGTGGCGGCTATAAAAAGGTGTTGCGGATTCCTCCCATTGGTTATGACTTTCCAAACCCGGGTTCTGAAGGGCTGCAATTTGTCGATATGATCGACATGTACAACGGTGCCTTCGACCGCTACGACTGGCGTTTGATTGGTAAGCGCGAGATGTATATTCCGTATAACGCTTACGCGATTAATGCGCGCAACCTGAGCTATGACCAGATTCTAGGCCCTGAATTTTTAAACCCGGAATACACGCGTTATGAAAAACATCGGGTTTGGGTAGTAGATGCCGTAAAACGTAGCGGCACCAGCCATCATTTTCGTAAGCGTCGTTTTTATATAGATGAAGATAGCTGGGGCATTGTGATGGTGGATGGTTTTAATGCCACCAATCGGCTTTGGAAATTCCAAGAGGGCCATACCATTGCGCAATTTGATATTGGTGCAGCAACGACCATGCCTGAGATCGTGTATGACCTCTCTGAAAAGCGTTACTTCGTTACCAAATTGCACCAAGAAGAGCCGCCAACCGAATACAACCTGCCCGAGCTGAAACCGGGTTGGTTCTCGCCCACAAAACTGAAACAACGTCTCAAGTAGAATACCTCCACATCTTGGAAGGAGTAGACCATGACCACAGCGTTAATTACCGGAGCCTCTAGCGGCATTGGGCTAGAAATGGCGCGTTTAATGGCGGCTGATAAGGTCGACTTGGTACTAGTAGCGCGTAGCGTAGACAAGTTGCAGACTCTGGCGGATGAGTTGAAGTCACACCACAATGTAGCTGTTGACGTCATTGCGTCTGACTTGTCCAAAGAAAACGCTGCGCAAGATGTTGTCGAAGCGCTTGCTGGCAAGCCGATTGATTACCTGATTAACAATGCTGGCTTTGGCGATTTTGGTGCTTTTGCGGAGCGTGATTGGCCCAAGCTTAATGAAATGATTCAGCTGAATATGACGGCGCTGACTCAGCTTACGTATTTGTTGTTGCCAACGATGACCGCCCGCGGTAGCGGCCGTATTTTAAATGTGGCTTCTACAGCCGCGTTTCAGCCCGGCCCGTGGATGGCGGTGTATTACGCCACCAAGGCGTATGTGCTCTCTTTTTCTGATGCCTTAAGTTATGAGCTACGGGGGAGTGGGGTGACGGTGACAACGCTATGCCCTGGTGCGACCACATCAGGCTTTCAGGCGCAGGCGGAAATGGAAAACTCCAAGCTTATACGCGGTAAGAAACTGCCAGGCTCAGCAGAAGTGGCCGCGTTTGGATATAAGAAAATGTTGGGTGGTCGGGGCGTTGTGATTCATGGCCTATTTAACTGGTTGTTAGCCCAGTCTGTTCGTATTACGCCGCGTGCAATTATTTTGCGTTTTGTTGATCTTGTTTCCGGCCCGGCGAAGAAAAATTAATGCTTAGTAAACTCGGGGTCGTTTTCTTTAGGGGCTTAGCCACGGTATTGCCGATTGGCGTGACGCTATATCTGTGCTGGTGGTTGGGTAGTGGCAGCGAGTCGGTATTAGGTGGTTGGCTTAAAGCGATTTTACCTGCTGACAGTTATGTACCGGGTATGGGCTTAGCCGTAGGCTTTGTCGTTGTACTATTAATTGGTGTCGCGGTTAAAGCTTGGGTTGTTCGTAAGCTCTTAAGCAGCTTCGAACAGCTGATGTTGCGTTTGCCTATGGTGAAAACACTGTATGGCGCAGTGAGCGATTTTCTAGGCTACTTTTCCAACTCCAGCAAAGCCGAGTTTAATAAGGTGGTTTTAGTAGAAGCGCAGCAACTAGGAGGCAAAGTCTTAGGTTTTGTGACCACTGAATCGTTAGTGCGGCTGAAGGCGGGTGAGGTGCTGGAAGGGCATGTGGCGGTATATATGCCCATGAGCTATCAAATTGGCGGTTACACCGTATTTATTGAGCCAGAACGGCTTACGCCGCTGGATATGTCTTTTGAAGAAGCGATGCGATTCGCGATGACGGCGGGCATCAGTAAATAGCGATTACTTTTGTTGTCTCAATTCTTGGTAGTAGATAGTTGGCCATACATGAGGCGAGCCAGTGTAGCC
>JAPPPA010000252.1 GCA_028817755.1 Gammaproteobacteria bacterium
ATCTGCTCTTTGCACATGCTCCAACACCTGATTGCTCACCACAAAGTCAAAAAAATCGCTCTCAAACGGCCATGAGTCGTTTGCACTAATAAAGCGTAAGTTTGCAGCCCAGTTAACTTCGGGGCACTCTTTCTCAAGGAATTTTAAAGTCTTCGATTCGAAACTGTTGGTCTGCACTCCATGATCGACCACATCGTAGCCATAGAATTCAATTTTCACATTTGGACGCAGTTTGCGCAAACAATTATGCAAATATGCAAGGAGCCTCCCGTCACCACACCCAGCGTCAAGTATCCGGACGGGCCTTGTAGCGCGAGCTAATTCGGTATTAATGCATCCCAACAGGTGGGAATGCGTTACAGAACTTGGTTTTGGCAAATTTGATCCTATGTCCACACTAGTTCCTTCCACTTCTAATATTGTATGAAAACGCCACCATCTAAATGGCGGTGGCTTCAAGTTACGGCTTAAAAGCGGATATGTCGGCCATGTGGCCGTCTGAACCGCCCCGAGATTCCTAGAGGCTTGGTGGGTTTGGTAATCCCCCCCCCATTTTTGACAGCCCAAGTAAGTAGAACCGTTAAGCAGCAAGTGCCAGCTTCTGAGCTGGTGTAATGCCACCGATGCCCATATTGGGCCGTTCGTTGTTGTATGTCCAGAGCCATTGGGTAGCGAAGTCCTGAACATCTGACACTTCTTCAAAGAGATGTTGCCCCAACCAGTCATATCTGACTGTGCGGTTGTAGCGCTCGACATAGGCATTCTGTTGCGGATTGCCTGGCTGGATAAAGGCTAATGTGATCTGGTGCTGTTCAGCCCATTGCGCAAGTGTGCCACTGATGTATTCAGGGCCATTATCACAGCGTATTTGCTTGGACTTGCCGCGCCATTCAATGATGTTGTCGAGCGTTCTTGCTACCCATTCTGCTGGCAACCAGAAGTCGACTTCGATGCCCAATCCTTCGCGGTTGAAGTCATTAATCACGTTGAACAGGTGAATGCTACGACCGTCACTGAGTTGGTCATGCATGAAGTCTATCGACCATGAGGTGTTTATACGCTCGGGCACTGCCAGTGGCTCCGGTACTGCACGTTCCAGTCGCTTCTTCGGTTTGATTCTCAGGTTCAATTCCAACTCCCGATAAATGCGGTAAACGCGCTTGGGATTCCAGGGAAAGCCTTTGACATTACGCAGGTGCAGGAAGCGCAGACCAAATCCCCACTTGCGCTGGTTGTGTGTCAGCCGGATCAGCCAGTCGGCGATCTATGCATTCTCGTCTGACAGTTAGGCCTGGTAGCGGTAACAGGTTTCACTGATGCCCAGACAAATAATGGTGGCGTTGCCCCCCCCCTAGAATTGGGGACTTGTTAACCTGACAGGGGACGAGAACCAGGATATTATGCCCCATTACTCATCCGAAAGAAAAGCGGCAGTATTAGCCAAACTACTGCCACCGAATAACCGCCCGATTCCGCTGTTGCGTTTGAAGAAGGCATCAGCGAGCAAGCGCTTTATCATTGGCGTACACAAGCTTGAGAACAAGGAGCCGCCGTGCCCGGAAGTGGCAAGACCCCCGATGCCTGGTCAGCTGACGCCAAGTCGGTCGTGGTCATTGAAACTGCCGTGTTAAGCGAAGCAGAACTGAGTGAATACTGCCGTAGTAAAGCCCTGTGTTCCGAGCAGGTCAGACAGTGGAAAGCCGACTGCCTGAGCGGCATGCAAGCGCATCCGCAGCAAGTGCGGGAACAGCAGGCAATCCGTCGCAAGGACAAGAAGCGCATCAAGCAATTGGAGCGTGATCTTAATCGTAAAGAAAAAGCCCTGGCGGAGGTAGTAGCTCTGCTGGTATTGCGAAAAAAATTGAACGCCCTCTGGGATGACGACGAGGCCAATTCACCTCACTCTCAGAGCAGCAGACTCTCGTGATGGTCATTCTTGAAGCCGTCAAATCCGGTGCGGTGCACGTAGGAGGAGTGCCTTTCGGTCATTTCATTACTCCTTTCGCGTCAATTAGAGAATGTTTCCAGAAACACTGGTTTCATATGGACCCAAACAAATTGAACTCTTCTTGTGACGTCGCGTTGATAAGTACTTTTACTGTCTTTCTGGTGTGTTGAATTATGAGCTCGTTGGACATTGTTATTGTGAACTGGAATTCTGGCGACCAACTTCGTGCATGTGTAAGTTCAGTTATTGAGCATGCCGGCACAGTGGTGGCCAAAATAGTTGTTGTGGACAACGGTTCAACAGATGATTCCTTTAAGGCTGTTGAACATTTTCCACAGGTCGAGGTGCTACGAGAGAATGTCAACCTCGGATTTGGGCGGGCCTGCAATCGAGGTGCACGGTTAGCCACAAGTAAATATTTGCTTTTTCTGAATCCGGATGCGCGTGTGTTCGAAGATTCGCTAGCGAAAGTTGTTGGGTTTATGGAAACACCGGAGAATGAAGGAATTGGTGTTTGCGGAGTGCAGTTGGTTGATGAGGCGGGGCGTGTATCAAGAAGCTGTGCACATCTGCCCTCTTTAGATGGCTTTCTTTTTCATGCAGTTGGCATTGATAGATTTATACCAAAGCTCGGCTATCGCATGGAATATTGGGATCATTCTCAAATGCGTAAAGTTGATCATGTTATTGGAGCTTTCTATTTTGTAAGACGTATCGTTTTTCTAGAATTAAAGGGGTTTGACGAGCGTTTTTTTATGTACCTTGAGGATCTCGATTTTTCATCGCGTATACAGCGGTCCAGTTGGGGCTGCGCTTACTTGGCAAACGTGCGAGCGTTCCATGCTGGTGGTGGCACTTCTGAGCAAGTCAGAGCGCGAAGGCTGTTCTATGCACTACGGAGTCGATTGCTATACGCGCACAAGCACTTTTCATTAAGTGGTGCGCTTCTGGTGATCATTGCTACACTTTTTGTCGAACCATTTTCGCGCTCGGTGTTTGCCTTGCTCCGAGGTTCGGCTTCTAACTTACAAGAGATCATTATCGCCTACGGAATGCTGTGGAAATGGCTACCGCTATGGCTCTGCAAAGGTGTTACGCGTTGAGTAGGGTAGTTAAGGTGCTCGTGATGCCGAAATATGGAAGGTTAGGTGCTTCATCGCGTGTTCGCATGCTGCAGTACCTGCCGTGGTTGCGGCAGGCTGAAATTGAAGTGACCTTTCAGGCTTTACTACCAAGCCGTGAATTAGCGCAGCGCTATCGGCTTGGGAGGTATAGTTGGCGCGCCTTATTGGTTGCCTACGGCAACCGGTTGCGCGCATTGCTAGTGCGTCGACAATATGACCTTTTGTGGATCGAAAAAGAGGCCCTTCCTTGGATGCCAGTATGGCTTGAACGCTGCCTGCTTCAGGGAGTTCCCTATGTATTAGATTACGATGATGCTGTTTTTCACCATTATGACGCACATTCGAACCCGTTGGTACGAGTGATATATGGTCGGCGCATAGATACATTGATGGCAGGTGCTGAGTTGGTTGTTGCAGGAAATAACTATTTGGCGTTGCGCGCGAAACAGTCCGGTGCAAAAAAGGTTGAGGTAGTTCCTACTGTCGTCGATGTTAATAAGTATCGGCCGAAGACAGATGTACTAGGGGAGATTGCTCGTAATCTAAGTTCTGCTATAGAAAGCCCACGCATAGTGTGGATTGGGGCACCTGCAACTGTGAAATACCTTGATCTACTAAAAGTGCCATTGGAAAAGCTTGCTACCTATAGGCGTTTCACGTTCCGAATCGTTGGTGGAAGGCCTGTTGATATGCCAGGAGTTAATGTGGAGTATGTTGATTGGGCCGAGGATACGGAGGCTGCTACCGTTGGTGAATGCGACATCGGAGTGATGCCGCTCTTGGATTCTCCGTGGGAGAGAGGCAAGTGTGGGTATAAGCTTGTCCAGTATATGGCTTGTGGGTTGCCAGTTGTTGCTTCGAACATTGGTGTGAACCCAGAGATTGTGCTGGATCGCCAGAGCGGATTTTTAGTAAATTCTGAGAGTGACTGGGAAACTTATTTGGACCGTTTACTGTGTGACAAAGCATTGCGCATCAAAATGGGACGGACCGGTTTAAAGAGAGTAGAGCGGTTCTACAGCGTGCAAACAACTGGGCCCCAAATGGCAGACCTTCTGCGAGCCATGCTTTAGGAAAGTACTAAATGTGTGGGCTTTCAGGGTTTTTAGGAGGTAGTGCGCTCAGTAATGCGGCTGCGTCGGAGCTGTTGTTGAACCGGATGGCCATTAAATTGGCTCATCGAGGCCCTGACGATAGTGGCTGTTGGTTTGATAATGATCAACGCATTGGCTTGGTCCATAGGCGATTGGCAATTCTGGATTTGTCGTCTACCGGCCATCAACCGATGCAGTCGGCCAGTGGTCGATTTGTAGTCGTATTCAATGGTGAGATATATAACCACAAATTACTGCGTCTATCGCTGAGCGGCGTTAACGCTGCGCCGAGCTGGAAAGGCGGTTCTGATACTGAAACGCTATTAGCATGTTTTGATGCTTGGGGTGTTTCTGGAACGTTGGCTCGGGTTGAGGGTATGTTTGCTTTTGCTTTATGGGACAGGAAGGCAAATACTCTTTTTCTTGCGAGAGATCGTCTTGGCGAAAAACCTCTATATTACGGTTGGCAAGGCGATACATTTCTTTTTGGCTCGGAGCTAAAAACGCTGAAGGCGCACCCTTCATTCGCAGCTGATATTGATCGTGGGTCACTAAGTTTGTATATGCGTCACAACTGCGTGCCTTCGCCGTACTCCATTTACAAGGGAATTTCAAAATTACCGCCAGGTTACTTACTATCGGTATCGCTGGAGGATCAAGAGCCGCAGCTTAGCGCTTATTGGTCTGGTGCCGAGGCAGCAATGGCTGGCCTAGCCAATCGATTTAGTGGCGATGAGAAGCAAGCGGTTGACGCGCTTGAAGGTATTTTGACCAAGTCGATTAGCAAACAAATGATAGCGGACGTGCCGCTCGGTGCATTCTTGTCAGGCGGGGTGGACTCTTCGACTGTGGTTGCGCTAATGCAGGCAGAATCCTCACGACCCGTGAATACATTCACTATTGGGTTTACTAATGGAGGCTATGATGAGGCTGCGCACGCTAAGGCTGTAGCTAGGCATCTCGGAACGGATCACGTAGAGCTATATGTTTCGTCCGAGCAGGCGCGTGCAGTTATTCCGTCGTTACATACCGTGTACGATGAGCCCTTTTCGGACTCTTCCCAGATTCCTACTTTGCTAGTGTCACAACTCGCGAAAAATCACGTTTCTGTTGCGCTATCTGGTGACGGTGGTGATGAGTTGTTTTGCGGTTACAACAGATATCGAGCCGCGGCTAATATTTGGCGTTATTTGGCTTGGACCCCATTGGCTATTCGCAAGTTGGCTGCAATGGGAATAACAAGTATTTCCCCTTCGGTTTGGACCAGCCTGGCCGAAGCGTTGTCTGCAGTTATACCTCGGTCCGTTCAGATGGTGAGGATGGGTGACAAATTGCACAAAGCAGCGGGTGTCATATCTAGCCAATCAATTGAAAGCTTGTATTTTGGCTTGGTAAGCCATTGGCAGGACCCGGCTTCTGTCGTAATTGGGGGGAGGGCGCTGCCCACGTTGCTTGCGGGAAATGAGCAGCCTGCTGGGGGCTTGAGTGGGGTGCAGCGCATGATGTTGCTGGATATGTTGACCTATCTACCAGATGACATTTTAACCAAGGTGGATAGGGCAGCCATGGCTGTATCACTTGAGGCACGTGTGCCATTATTGGATCATAAAGTTGTGGAGTTCGCATGGAGCTTGCCACAAGAAATGAAGCTGAGGAACAGCCAAACCAAATGGGTGTTAAGGGAAGTGCTGTATCGCCATGTGCCTAAGGAGCTGATAGAGCGGCCCAAGATGGGATTTGGTGTGCCTCTCGGAGACTGGCTGCGCGGGCCGCTGCGCGAATGGGCAGAAGAATTGTTGGCCGAACAGCGGTTAAGGGAGGAAGGCTATTTCCACCCACAACCTATCCGTAAAAAGTGGGCCGAGCACCTTGCTGGGCAACGGAACTGGCAGCATCATCTATGGGACGTGTTGATGTTTCAAGCTTGGCTAGAGTCTGATGCATAACCTGGGTGATGAATCGGTAAATGATTTGGTGTTGTCGAAATGCCGGTTACCCAACATTACCAACTGCATCTACGGTGGCCGTGTGGAAATTTTACGTATCCTTATTGATAGTTCTACGGTGACAAAGGGCCGCGCCCTGGGGGTTGGATGAAAACAGTATTGGTGATCGCAAATCGAACCTTTGCTTTATCAAACTCCAGATACGGATTGATAAAAGAGATAATCGAATCGGGGGAGCGGGTAGTAGTGATTGCGTCATTAGACTCTTGTTCACGTGAGCTCGCCAAACTAGGAGTAATTTTGA
>JAPPPA010000249.1:0-3057 GCA_028817755.1 Gammaproteobacteria bacterium
CGACTTCGACAATTAGTCTAGCGATATGTGCCGAATGCGGATGAAGCGAGGAGCTATTGGCATGAGCAATCCTCGAAATTATGATCTTCATCCGCCACTTTGCTAGCTCTGTTGATGAATCAAGTCGATCAAAGAGAATTGGCAATAGTACTTCGCTAGCTTGGTTAGCTAGATAATCAATGCTGCTCAAAAGCCGTTTGCCATACTCAACATCTTGATCTTCCAGCCTGTCGATCAAAAGATGGCAAACTTGAATAGGCTCGTCGTGTTCCTCGTTACCCCAGTTCGGAAGCTCGTTAAACTTCGTTTTTTCGGCTGGCCAGTTTGCAAATAGTTCTTCGCAATCATTCAAGAACTGGTTAAAGATTAACTCCGCCTCATGATGCTGGCCGAGCGCCTCACAGGCTCTCGCGATAAACTTCGGGGCATTAAATGATTGGTAACTAGGCCCGCTGATTTTTTCAAAAGCGGTGCTCAGCACTAACTTCTTCGCACGCTCTTCATCGTACTTTGCTATGGGTGCCAGCAGCTCATGCTTTGGAGAGGTTTGGTAGGCATTCTCAAAATGTTCTAGTGCGGCCTCGCTGTTCCCCAATAACAGATATTTTTCAGCCAGTGCTTGTGAGTATTGATGTTCATAGCTTGATACATGGGCGTCGGAAAACTGGTTGACGGCCTCTAGATCGCCATTGTTCGAGGCACCTTCTATATGTTCAAGCAGTGTTGGTAGTAACTCGTAGCTGGGGAAATGATCATTTTCATGATCAAGTTTCTCGAAGGTTTTCGCCATTCCGCTCATGGAAACACGGCAGCGATCCTTGAGCGCTTCGATAGTTAATTCCTGACCGTCAAGGATATAAGTGCTGTCGCGTTGTGAATTGCCTGACTCTCCAGCTACGACAGGATCTGGCCGTTCGGCAGCAAGTTCATCTGGCCATCTCTTGGGGTTAACTGCCTTCTTTATATAGTCGGCAGCCCTGCTATCCAATTTTCCTTGTGAGCAAGAGGAGTCTTTCTCGAACAACTTTGAAACACTTTTGCGAGCTGCTACGGAGTCATTTGGTTCTAGAAGCCCGCACAACGCCCACAAAAAATCTGGATCGCCGTCGTCGCGACTAAGGAGGTATTTTTCTAAGGCTTCATCAGATTGCCAGGTGGCGAATTCACGATAGTAAGCTCTCAGAAGCTCAAGTGCGGCGCCTCTATTCTCATTCAACACGATTGGGAAAAGGTACTGGGCAAAGTGTTTGGTGCTTTTCCCGTCTGTAGCGTAGGGAACCCACTTAATGAGTTCCAAAATTCTTGAAGCGCCTAGAAGTATTAATTCAGGCTTGTGGCCTGATGCTGCTGTCAGCACGTCTGTGAGTACATCAAGCGTTGTATCTTTCCGGTAGCCGTAAGCTAGGCTAGACTCTATGCCACGGCCCATAAAGGATTTGGCGAGAGTTTTAAATGAACATTTTGCAGCTATGGCCGCGAGGTTAAGGAAATGATCTCCTTGTGCGCTCCCCTTCAAACTAAGTGCTGCCTCGTACGTTCGTGCGCAATCTTTTAGAATCGAATCTAGGTGAGGTTTTAAAGGTGGAAGCTCCGTCAGCTGTCGGAATATGGTGAACTCAAAGGAGTAGTTGGTTTCGGCGCTTCCATACCCATAATGCGTAGTCCAAGCGAAACTCTGTCTTAACTCAATCAGCTGGCTTACCCAATCGGCTGCCTTGGCAGGACAGCGTTCAACAATTATCTTGCTCAAGATAAACAGAGTGTCATCCAGAGCCCCGCGAAGCGCATCCAAGACATCCGTTGTTCCTTCTCCGTTTACGTCGGTAATTTGCGTGATTGTATTCAGGGCTAGACATGCTTCTGAGAACCAATCCACCTCTATGTTGGCTAGGTGCTGTCCATACAATACGCCGGTATGAATGGCGTGTAGTTGCGCAAGCTTCCAGCCGGTATCTGCGTGAATTAGCCCAGAGCGCATTTGGTGAACAAGCTCAGTGTTGTTCACATAGCCAAAGATCGCTGCCCAATAGAGGGATGACCGCAGTTCAACAAGTAGGTCACTTCGGATGGAGCGCTCTGATGAAGAGCTAAGCGGTAACTCGAAATTCCCTGCCAGCTTGTTAACTTCGTCAGCTGGAATGCTAGCACCGGCCGCAAAGAAGGCGATTTCTAGGTTTGTCTCTTCAGGAAACGAAGCTATGTACTCTTTAATTAAGCTGGTGACTTCGTCTTTCGGCAAGTAACGGTTGGCTGCTCTGATGGCAAGATGTTTAACTAGCTTATTCGGGAATGGAGAGCCCGTTTTAGATAGCCGTTTTAGCAAGCGAATTTTCCGCGAGTGAGCTAGTCCATTGAAGTAATTTTCAATATGCGGAGCGTATTCGGGTGCAAAATCCTTTGGCTCCAAGATGTCGGCATTAAATGTCCACTGAGAAAGCCACGTAAGGGCTTTCTTGGGACTGTTATGAAACCTGCCTAAGCAATTTGCGAAGGCTATCAAATCCGCTTTTTCATCGGCTGGTTTGGCTCTATGCTCTTTCAAGTAGAGATCAAACAACTTGCTTGCCAAATCAGAAAAGTCGAAGTCATCCAGAGCCAGTATCGTTCGCAACGCATGATTTTGGCCAACGATGAATTCTTGAGATTGTTCGCTGTATATCGAGCGAACTACATGCTCAGGTTTTCCGTCATGAAGTAGTGTTTCGTTCAACAATTCCCATGAAAGGGAATATTCTAGTCTGTCGTTGGTTCGATACTTCAAAGTCGCTAGGCGACTAAGAGAGACAATGTCATCAGTTTCTCTGGCCGCTTGAACAGCGGCTTCGATTGCGGCTTCAATTTCACCTGTTGGTCTAAATTGAAGGAGTGATTGATCAACATACTCTCTATCCACTTTTTTCAGAATATAAGAGTACTCCTCCCCTTCAAGAGCGTACTCGAAAGCGTGTTGAAGCCCCCGATCAGTTGAGAAGTCTTCAGTCTTGCGTTGTTCCAGGAGTCCAAGCGCCACTTCGCGACATCGGTGCTCTAGGAGCGTCTGTAGGAGGAACGCGCGAA
>JAPPPA010000249.1:3067-4332 GCA_028817755.1 Gammaproteobacteria bacterium
TGTTCTGGAAGACCTTGAGGGAATGAGTGAAAAACTTCACGAAATCGGTGCTCTAAGACCTTCTTTAGTAGGAACGCACGAAAACTGTCGTGAAATATTGAAGCTTGCGAGGAGTGTACTTTGAGTAGGTGCTTTATCTTTGAATAGGCGGTGTCCAGCGAGCTGCTGTTTGGAAGCTCGGTCTGAAATAACGATAGCTCGTCAACGCTAACTGGGAATTTCAGCAGTGCAAACACTATGCATAGGTGCTTCGCTTGCGGGCAGTGTCCAGATTCCAGCTCATGCCAAAGTGATTCATAGTAGTTTCTGATGTCGCCTGTCATGGCTTCAGACAGGGAGTCCACAGAAGCTGTGTAGTCATCGCTCTCGCCAAGTATTTGTCCAGCGTAATGTAAGTAGAGGGGTAGCCCTCCGCTCTTTGCAAAAACCTTTTTGATGAGATTCTTCTCTAGGGCGATTCCGCAGCGATCAACGATATAGCGAAGCGATTCTTCCTCGGTAAATAGCGGAATGGCAAGATGATTGTTTTGCCTTGCTTCCTTGAGTGTTAATGGTTCCCAGCATGATAGCTCTTGCGTTCCAATTACGCAGACTATGTTTTCAGCCAGCTCTTTCGGGAGAGCCTCTATTACGTTGTCTCTTATGCTTTTGTCACGATCGGCATGATCCAATCCGTCGAGAAATAGTATGAGCTTAAGCCCTTCGTTACCGCAATGTTCTCCCAATGCCTCCAACGCCTCGAAAAGCGCTGAGTCGCTGTAGTCAAAGTGGCGGCTATCTAATACATGTGAGAATTTTTTCCGAAGCTCTGTGAGTAGGTTGACTCGGAGGCTTGTCGCTTCAAGCCTTCTCTTTTGCAAGTTTTCATTTGGCCGCACAAAGCAGTAGTAACGCACGACGACAAATTTGTCTGAGCACTCAGTTGAAAGAGCATCAAAGTGTTTGGTGAGGGTAGTTGACTTTCCACTGCCCGGAGGCCCGGTGACAATAATGTATTCTCCGCTGGAAGCGGCAATCATTTCATCTAGTTGCCCAGCGAACTGTTCCCGGCTTACATACTTGGCGTCATCTATGGGAAATTGCTGAGGAAGCAGGTAGCGCGTCTGTGCCCGCTTTAGATACCCGTCCAGCAGCTCCTTGGTAATCGGATCTGCTGACTCGATCGCATGGTTCTCGATCAGGCGTTTTAATTCGAGAAAGACTCGATGATCGGATATTCCAAGCCTATGATCCAAAATCTCAGCTTTGATTTTCTGTTCTAGGTG
>JAPPPA010000249.1:4342-6315 GCA_028817755.1 Gammaproteobacteria bacterium
CTGATAATCCTGAAGCTTTGAAAAGAGCAGTTCGTAGCTCTCTATTGGCTTTGTAATAACGATTTTCACGAAATTTAGAATCGAAGCAGCCAGTGCTGTCGAGCATGGATGCTATGTCTGCGTTTATTGACCGATTTGAACGAAGTCGCAGTTCAATTTCCTTGTCAGGGAAGTCCGCCGCTATCTTCGACCAGCTATCTGCAAATTTTTTGAGGTATACGGGACTGTCTTCATCAGTGAAGTCCTCTATCGTATATACGTCGTTGTCATTTACAGAGTGTTTGACCTGTAAGGCAGTTACTTTTGATGGACTGATAATGCAAACGTCATCAAGTGAGCCAGCTTTTTCATATTCAATGAAAAGTTCAAAGTCACTGTTGGCAGTGTATGACTCCAGCGAAAATTGGAGAGCAGTAAGGTCTTGGTATTCATCGCCTTTTCGACGCGAGCTTCCTGTTTTCGTTTTTCTCATGCTAAAGCGTAATTTGAATATTTAATTCACAGTTGTTGTACCTAGAACGAAACGCACCGCCACATTGCTCACTTGGCAGCACATAAGAACATACTAAACTAATTATTTTCCTGCAGATTTCAGAACATGATGTAGTGCACTGTGCGCGCGACTACTGGCAAACTTACCTGGGCCAATTTCTGGGGTTACATCGTGCGGATCAATCGGTTCGCCGCATTCTGAGCAGACGACTACGGGTTTGTAGTGTTTACCGCAGGTATTGTGTTTATAGAGCATGGGCACGCCTTTGCCGTCGTCCATCCATTTATCGCCCCATTTGGCCATGCTGATCAGAATAGGATACAGCTCTAGGCCTTTTTCGGTGAGGCGGTATTCATAGCGATTGGCTTGGTAAGCTTCTTTTCTGAGTACGCCGTATTCCACCAGCTTTTTTAGGCGCTCGGATAGGCGGTGACGACTCATGCCTAGGTTCTTTTGGAAGTCATCAAAGCGGCGTACACGAAGGAAGGCGTCGCGGATGATTAGCATGGTCCAGCGATCCCCCACTACGGCTAGCGTGCGGGAGACTGAGCAGACTTCGTTTTCTATTTCGTCCCATTTCATGGGTATTGCCTCGTACCTTAATCCCGCCCTTCGACAGGCTCAGGGCTAACGGTGTTATTTCTTTTGGCTGTGTTGTTAGCTGAAGTGTAGCTTGACAAGTTCCATTTTGGAACTTATTGTTTCGCCATCGGTTCCAAAATGGAACTTAAGCCAATGTCAGGAGTTTGAACGATGACTACGCCATACCCGAATTTACTTGCCCCGCTTGATCTCGGTTTCACCACCCTAAAGAACCGCGTATTGATGGGCTCTATGCACACCAACTTGGAAGAAATGCCGGGCGGCAATCATCGCCTTGCGGCGTTTTATGCCGAGCGCGCTCGTGGCGGTGTAGCGCTAATTGTGACTGGCGGAGTTGCGGTAAACCCAGAAAGCGCAGTATTCCAAGGCGCAGGCATGATGGTTTCTGATGCAGATATTGAACACCACAAACCTGTGACCCAAGCGGTACACGACAACGACGGCAAGATTTGTATTCAGCTTTTACACACGGGTCGTTATGCCTATACCAAGCAACCCGTTGGCGTTTCGGAAATTCAAGCACCGATTAACCCACGTGCGCCCCGCAAGCTCAGCAATGAAGAAATTGAGCAAACCATTGAGGACTTTGTTCATTCGGCGGCGCAAGCCCAAAAAGCCGGTTACGACGGCTGCGAAATTATGGGTTCGGAAGGTTATTTGATTAACCAATTCCTCGTGACTCACACCAACAACCGTGACGATGAATGGGGCGGTGAATATAAAAATCGTATCCGCTTCCCGGTTGAAGTGGTTCGCCGTGTACGTGATCGCGTGGGAGAAAACTTCATCATTATCTTCCGCCTATCGATGTTGGATTTGCTACCGGCCGGTTCAACTAAAGAGGAAGTGGTTCAGCTCTCTAAAGAAATCTCAAAAT
>JAPPPA010000092.1:0-4826 GCA_028817755.1 Gammaproteobacteria bacterium
GGCTTTTAACTCGGGGCCAATTTGCTCCGCTAACCAGCGATCTTTATCACTGAGCGGCTGGGCAACACCACGGCCACCCGCGGCAATATTGCCTCGTGTTTCACCATCAGCAGGAATACGCGCCAAGGCGTAAGGCACGGCCTCACCATCTACCATCAAAATACGTTTGTCACCGTCTTTAATGGCTGGGAGATAACGTTGCGCCATCACCGTCGCGCCACCATGCAGCAACGTTTCTAACACAACAGATAAATTCGGGTCGTTGGCGGTTACACGAAAAATGCCGGCACCGCCCATGCCGTCAAGCGGCTTAAGAATGACGTCGCCTAGCTCGGCTACAAAAGCGCGTAAATCGTCTGCACTGCGGCTAATAAGGGTGTCTGTGCAGCAGTGTGGAAACTGGGCAATAAAGGCTTTTTCATTGCAGTCCCGCAACGCTTGCGGCTTATTCACCACCAACACGCCTTGTTGTTCGGCCAGTTCTAATAGCCAAGTGCTGGTGACATATTCAATATCAAAAGGTGGGTCTTTGCGCATCAGCACAACATCAACAAACTCAGCCGGCTCAACGTGGCTTTCTTCCAACCACTGAAACCATTGTTCGTTGTCATCGGCTACTTCAACACGGCGCACACGCATCGCCACCTTGCCGTTACGCACTTGTAAGTCAGCTTGCTGCAGTACGTATAACTCAACTGGTTTGCCCCAGTCTTTACGCTGCGCCGCCAACATCATAGCTAGCGTGGAGTCTTTATACGGCGTGATGGACTCAATCGGGTCCATCAAAAACGCTAGGCGCAATACGTCGGCCATTACAGCGCCTTACTGTTTTGAATTTCACGCGCAGCCGCAATCAGGGCTAAGCGTGCGATTACGCCATAGGCATAAAAGCGGTTCGGCTCTGCATCCGGCTCTAGTTCATGGTGCGGTGTATTACAGCTGTCCGCGAACGCTAAACGCTCAAAGCTCGCACCTGGCGAATTTAAATTCTCTTGTGCGCCTTTGCTGCCATGCACGCGGTAAAAACCGCCAATAACAAAACGATCCACCATGTAGACAACTGGCTCGGCCGTTTTGCCATCCAGTTCTTCTAATGTTGGTACGCCTTCTTGAATAATGACTTGTGAAACCTCAGCGCCTTCTTTACTCGACGCCATACCTTTACGCTGCTTGCGATTTAGGTTTTGTACTTCTTCAGGGCTGCTCACCGTCATGATGCCCATGCCATAGGTACCGGCATCCGCCTTCACTACACAATAAGGGCGCTCGGTAATACCGTATTCGTCGTATTTGGCTTTTACGTCTAGCAACAATGCTGCGACATTACGGGCCAAACAGTCTTCGCCCTCACGGGTTTTGAAATTAATCTCACCGCAATTACGGAACATCGGATCAATTAACCACGGATCAATATCCACCAGTTCGGCAAACTCACGAACGACATCGCTATAAACCTGAAAATGATCTGACTTCAGGCGGTGACTCCAGCCCAAAGACAACGGCGGCACAATCTGTTGCTCAATGCCATCCAGCGCTGCAGGAACGCCACCAGAGAGGTCGTTATTCAAAATAACGGCGCAAGGCGTAAAACCATCGGCTAAAACAATGTTGTCGCCATCGCGTTGTACCGCTTCAAGTAGCAGCTTACGGCCAGACGGTAACTCTTCTTCCTGCTGACTTTCAATTTCTGGGCTTACGGTGCCTACGCGCACTTGAAAGCCCGCTTGCTCAATAAGGTCGCGCAGCGTTGCCACGTTTTCCAGATAAAAGCGATTACGGGTGTGCTTTTCCGGCACCAATAGGATTTTTCGCGCCTTTGGACAAACACGCTCTAACGCAATTTGCATCGCCTGCACGCCCAAGGCGTGAAAGTCTGGATTAAGGTTATTAAAGCCCGCGGGGAACAAATTGGTATCAACCGGCGCAAGCTTATAACCCGCATTACGTAGATCTACCGATGCGTAAAACGGCGGCGGCACATCAACCCACTGCTGTCGGAACCATGCTTCGATCTTATCTTGGCGCTCTAAAAGCGTGGTTTCGATTTGTCGCAAAGGGCCTTGTAAGGCGGTTGTTAGGTGCGGAACGGGGCTTAATGCTGCGGCACTCATGTCAGGTCTCTATCAACCAGTAAAAAACAGCGCTATCCTAACATTGATGAATGCCAAGCTAGCTTGGTCTATGCTTACAAAAAGACTGCGGGGCAAGCAGTTAAGACTCGGGGTTAAACACAAGGGTTATTCGCGGTGACAGAACAAAAAGCGATCAGTGATCTAAAAATTTTGGTGGTAGACGATAGCCGGACCATATGCCGCACGGCAGAAGTTCTTTTGGGCGAAGAAGGTTGCACAGTAATTACCGCAGAAGACGGTTATGCAGCGCTCGCTAAACTCGTTTCCGAAAAACCAGACCTTATTTTCCTCGACATTATGATGCCGCGCGTTGATGGCTTCCAAGCCTGCGCCATTATTAAGAACAACCCCAACTACAAAGACTTACCGGTGATTATGCTCACCAGTAAAGATGGTCTCGTGGATCGCGCACGCGGCCGCTTAGTAGGCGCGACGTACTATCTCACCAAGCCATTTACCCGCGAAGAGCTGATTGGCGCGGTGAAAGGCGCGCTAGATAAAAACGCTGCCAACGACGCTGGCTAAATACACAAACGCAGTCAGCGCCCATGTCGGCCTTATCTGAAACTCACGTAACGCTGGGCAAACAACACCAGCATGCGTTTGAACTGCTGCTGGATTACGACGCTCGTGCCCAAGCCGTTGCCAGCGGCCAGCAAACGCGAGAAATGCAATCCACTTGGTTTGGTCTGCAAATCAAGCTCGGTAAAACACCGTTGCTATTGCCACAGCAACAACTTACTGAAGTACTCTCACCACCAGTACTGACGCCCATCCCCGGCACTCCCGCTTGGATTCTTGGACTAGCTAACCACTACGGACAACTCCTGCCGGTAATAGATTTATATGGTTTTGTTTTCGGGCGCAGCTGGCCAGATGCAGTTAACAGCCGCGTGATTGTGACTGATAGTGAGCCCTCTGTTGGCCTTGTCGTAACCCAGCTCGAACACTCTGTTAGAACAACACCACCGGTCGCCAAAGAAGCCGAGCTCGAACTAGATGGCGAGTTAAACCGTTGGATTAGCGGCCAAACCCACATACTCGGCTCGCCCATTGGCGTACTCGAACTGGGCCCAGTCATTGAAGCCGTGACGCATTGGAAACGCAATTAACATTATGAACCGTCTTAACCAACTCATTGTTGTCACCGCTATTTGTCTGCTCTGCTGCGCCCTAGCAGGCGCAGCCGCTCTAGTCGCAGCGAATGACTCCTTAACCCAAACCATTGGTGCCGCAGTCGTGCTGTTTAGCCTCGGCGGCTTAATTTGCGCCGTACTAGCTCAGCGCCAAAAGCCGGAACAGGAAACCGTAAACGTGCCGGTGAAAGCCAGCTTGGGCCGCTTTCTTGATGGCCTAGAAGGCTTACTGGCTGGCGACGTAAACACAGCCATCCCGATGCCAGAGCAAATTAGCAGTAGCGAGCGAGAACGGCTCGAGACCGCCACCGCCAGCCTGCGTTCTTTAGTACAAAAGTACCGCTCACAGCGCCAAAGCACAGCAAGCGAGCAACCTGCGGTTGCTACTTCTACAGAGAATAACGGTACAGGTAATAGTCTGGCCGTACAAGAACAAGCCAAACACCTCAGCAAACTGAGCCAACGCTTAGAGCAGCTGGCTTCGCAGCTATTAGCCTCTACCGGCGCCAATGAAGAGAACCGTGAAGGTGCGCAAGAACAACTCGCCACTTTAAAACTTCAAGCACGCAAACTCAGCGATCGCAGCCGCATGCTTGGTGACAATATTGATTTGCTAAAAGATTTGGCTGAACAAAGCGGTGTGCTGGCACTTAACGCCGCTATCCAAGCGTCGCGCAGTGGTGAAGACGGACTTGGCATTATTGCTGACGAGCTACAGCGTGTAGCCAATCGTCACTCCGATGCTGGCCGCCAATTTGAAGAAAACCTACAACAACTCAACGCCGACCTAACCGACACCAACAAAATTATCGATACTGGTCGCCAACACTTAAACCAAGGTCAGCATGACGTCAGCCAGCTGCGCCGTCATATTTCTGAGTTAGCACGCACCTGCAACGCGCTCAGAAACCAGACGCTAAGCGCCTAGGCTACGGAGAAGCCGTATGAGTAACCCTCAAACTCGATTAGAAAGCATCCGCCCTTCCGTTCGCGAAGACTTGCGCTACGTTACCGACCTGCTCGGCCGCGAACCTGAACCCAGCACCGACTTTCGCGTTTGGAACGATGCCACCACGAGGCTACAAAGAGTCACCGCCGCTTTCGAAGCATTGGATGATCAACCGCTAGCGCAACTTGGCAAAGCTAGCCTTGAGTTCACCCACTTGCTCGCCAGCCAGCAGTTCGACGATGCCTCAGAAGCCAGCCAACGACTGCTAGCAACCTTGCAAATTTTGGCTGATCACAGCCACCGTGTTTCATCCACCAACACCAATGGGGATGACGCGCACTGGCACCAAAACTTACTCGACGCACTTGGCGCAGAAACCAGCAACCAAGATAACGACACACAAGACAACAACACCAGTGCTGACGATTACCGCGCCGCAGCATCACACCATGTACAGGCCTATCAAGAGGCCCTACTAAACTGGCTAACCGGGCGGGACACCGACCAGTCTTTGGCCCAGCTCACACGGATTTTGCAAACGCTGAATCCGATTATGAGCGACACGCCCATTGCGCAACTCGCCGACATCACAGAAAGCTGGCGAGACGG
>JAPPPA010000092.1:4836-6297 GCA_028817755.1 Gammaproteobacteria bacterium
ACCGAAATGAGCCACTCGATGGCCATGCGCGCCAATGCCTGTCGAGAGCTGAACGCTTATTGCAACAAATGGCCGCCGGCGAAGACTTTAGTACCCGTGCCGAAGAGCTCCGGGAAAAAATGCAGCCCATGCTGGACGCGCTACCCAGTGATCAAAGCAGCGGCCTTAATATCAATGTTGCCCAAGTGGATGCCAGCGGTTACTGGCGCCCACCACGTCCTGCACCGGCGGATCGTGAAGCTTGGACTGGCTTAGCTTCCGCCCTACGGGACGACTTGCGCTACGTGATCGAGTCACTGGACGTTGCCACCCGTGTTGCCCCAAGCCAAGCGCCGGATATGCGCATGGTGTCAGAACGCATCAAGGGCGCTAGCAACGTCTTATCTGCTACTTATATGGAAGACTGGGCGGCCCAATTAATGATTCTGGCCGAACAAGTCGCCAAAACGCCTGGTCGCGCCGAATGTTTACGCCTTGCGGAACAAATCCAAGACGTAATGGCCTGCTTAGAACCCGAAGTGATCGAGCAACGCCAACAAAACTTGGGCAGCAGCCATAGCGTGTCCACCCGCGATGCCGTCGCAGAGCTATCTCGCACCGACGTAGTGGATGCCGCACTCGGCAGCATTGCCAGACTCTCTGCCAGATTCGAAATTATCGCTACCAGCGATTATCGTCCGAGCAATATGCGCCCAACGGAAGAAATTGACGCGCTGTGGGGCGCCGCCCGTGTGCTCGATTGGAACAGCCTAAGCGATGCGACTGCATGGTTACGCAAATGTGCTGAAGAATATCTAGAAAGTGGCAATAACGACACAAGGCACAACCTTCTCGGCACCTTGCTCACCGGCTGTGTCGTCGTTGAGCGTTTTCTGCAAACCGTGCGACTCCCTTGGCCCGATATTCAACGGGCCGAAAGCGAAATGCACAACGCCCTGCAACAGCTAGCTCCCGCGCAGTTCGCCAGCTAGAAAGCTGGCCAAGCAGGAGACCAAACACATAATGAATAAGCACCCGCCAGAACTCGATCCAGAACTGCGGCGGCTGTTTATTGAAGAGGCGGAGCAAAAAGCCGCTGAAATCAGCCGCGGCATCGTTGAATTCAACGATGCCGATCGCAATAAGCCACAACTGCTAGACCGCATGGTGTGGTTGCAAATGCGTTTTGCCGAATACAGCGGCATCGCAAACACACTAGGCCTCCAGCGTTCAGGCCATCATTGCGCACTCGTTGTTGATGAACTCACCCAAGTCATCGGCGGCGCGCACGCGCCAGAAGATTCATTGGCCGCTTTATTTGATGACGCGCTTGAATCCATCGATGACGCACTCGAATACCTACATGGCGAAGACATCGATCCCAGCAAAATTTTCGACAGCCTAGAAGAAGAACCCACCGTTGCCGAACAGCTACCTGAGCTAACGTTTCCATAAGTGTGAGAAGGTGCTGCCACAGATGCA
>JAPPPA010000160.1 GCA_028817755.1 Gammaproteobacteria bacterium
CCAACACGGTTTCGCCCGGCTGCCAAAACGATGAAATTTGTAGAATCGCCGGGCCGCTGATGCCCCGGTGTGTGCAGAGCATGGCTTCTTCAAACACTTGGCCGCCGTTGTTTGATACTTTCACCGCTGTTAACGCCAAGCCGCTTAAAGGTGCGATGGCTTCTAAGGGTTTACCGCTGAGCGTTAGCGGCACTAAACCGGCGCGGGTCGGCTCGGTTTGTAAGCCAAACTGTTTAGCGATTTGGTAGCCAAACCCCGTGGCGCCCATTTTGGGAATGGATAGGCCGCCGGTTGCAATCACCAACTTGGGCACTTCAAAGTCTCCGATGCTCGTCTTGATCCGGAAACCCTGCCCTTCACTATCCCGCTCGCCCTGAGCCTGTCGAAGGGCAGGCCCTGTGTGCAGAGCCTCAATATTCAAAATTTCGGTGTTTAGCCGCACCTCAGCCGCGACCTTTTCGGCCTCGGCCAGCAACATATTCAAAATATCTTTTGAGCTGTTATCGCAAAACAACTGCCCTAGCGTTTTTTCGTGATGCGGAATTTCATGCTCATTAACCAGCGCAATAAAATCCCAAGGCGTGTAGCGCGCCAACGCTGATTTACAGAAATGCGGATTACTGGAAAGAAAGTTTTCCGGGCCGCTATACATATTGGTGAAATTGCAGCGCCCGCCACCAGACATCAAAATCTTTTTGCCGGCTTTATTAGCGTGATCCAACACCAACACCCGCTGCCCCAGTTGGCCGGCGGTAATCGCTGTCATCAAGCCAGCAGCGCCAGCGCCGATGACGATGGCGTCGTAGCTCATAGAAAAGCCGCCTTAGTAGATAAAGTCAGCTTCTGCCGCGCGGCGTTTAGCGCGAGCAATGGCTTTTTCAGCGCCATTCAGCACGCCGTCTTTTACCAAGTCGCCAGAGCGTTGCTCTAGCCATTCAGCGGCAGGCTCCCAAACATTGTCGGTGGCTTTGCTGCCAAGTACTACGCCCATATGGCCGCCAGGCGAGGTGGTGAAGGTTTTGTCTTTACTACCCACCACGTCCATCAACTTACGCGCTACAGGCGATGGCACGAGTACGTCGCGGTCGCCCGCAAACACCATCATGTCGGCTTGAATGCTGGTTAAGTCAGACTCGGCACCGCGAATTTTCATTTTGCCTTTGGCAAATTGGTTATCAATCGCACCGCTCACCATCATGTCCTGAATCACACCGCCCGGATATAGCAGCATGTTGTTTAGGTAGTCAGAAGTGGTGCTGTGGTTTTCCACAAACTCACGGTCCCATAAGCGCGTCAGCAAGTCCCAATACGTGGTGATCGAGCCAATCGGATCAGTCAACTTAAAGCCCAGCGTGGTAAGCCAGTTTGGCGATGCCAATAGCGCTGGATTGAGCTTGTGTAAACGCCAGTTGGAATATTTGCGCACCAAACGTGCGGGCGCATCCAAGGCTGTAGCCGAGCGCGCCACAATACCGCCGCCACGCAAATCAATTGGGCTAGCCACGGTAATAATATTTTTGATATTTGGGTCTTTGGTAAAGCCGGTATGCAGCAGAATCAGCAACCCGCCCATACACCAACCCATCATCGACACTTCTTCGCTACCGGAATGCTCACGCACTTTTTTGATCGCGTCGCCCAGCATAGTGTCGGCATAGTCTTTGAGGCTGAGATGCGCATGTTCTTTCTTTGGCTCGCCCCAATCGACCAAGTAGGTATAAAAGCCACGGGCCGACATATAACGCGCCAAGCTACGGTGTGGCATCAGGTCGAATGTTTCAGTGGTCACGCCTAAAGGTGGCACCAAAATAAGCGGCACTTGGCGGTTACGCGGGCGCACCGGCATTTGGCTGCCGTCGCTAATGGTGACATTGTTTTTTGGCGGCGTTGGGTAATAACGCAAGCTCATCGGCTCGTCTTCCAAAATCACCTCGTAAGGCGTTTTGCCAGACTTCACCAAGCTTTCACGCAGAAATAACCAGTCGAAAGCGTTGCTTAAGCCAGAAGTCAGTTTGTCGTTCGCTTTTAAAGCGCCAATAAGCGGTAAACGCATGAGAAATGTCCGTCGCAAACCAAAAACAAAAAAGCCCGCAGCGTCTTGCTGCGGGCCAAGCATTTTACAGTAATTGCATGGTGGCCCAACCAGCGCCATCACGCCAAGGCCTTATTGGCTGGATAGCGAAGCGCTGGATTCCAGCGTGCGCTCCCACATTTGCAGGTAGGTTTCGGCGGAGTTATAGAGCGCGCGCAAAGCGTCGTTACCGCCACTAATGCGAATTTGCTCAACAAAATCCGCCACCAAACCGTAGTGCGATTGGCCTTCTAGGTTGATGTCGAATTCACGACCACTTTCTGGCACTTGCGAGATTTGGAAGGTGAGCGGCTGCACCTCAATGCCTTCACCCAATACGCCAGCCCAGTCACGACCTCTGAATAGCGTAAATGGGTAGCCAATATTGGTTTCTTGCGGCTCGGCTTGTGCGCCTAGGCCATTAGTGTCGGCGCCGTAACCCACGGCAAAGGGGTAAGGGTAATTGGCGGGCGTAACGTCACGCACTTTATCGACAAACTCCACAAACTCTTCACCGGTTGGTTTGTATGGATAGATCAAACCGCCACCGGCAAGCATGTCTCGCGCTTGTTGCGTGCTAATACCGCCGTGACCACCGTGCGTAGACACCAAGGGATAAGCCGGCGACACGCCCGCAGCTTTTTCAATCAGCTGCGATTTCATTTCTAGCTCTAGGTGATCCACTTCAATGATGATGCCTTTCTTCATCAGCTCTTCAACCATGAAGTTGCCAAGCGGCGTCATCCAGCGCGCATTGCATTGTTCGTTATTGCCGTAAACCGGTAGCGACAGACTGCCGATTAGATCAGTCACCGGGTTCAATAGCGGATCAAGCACCGAAACGCCTTCGGTACATTCAGGCGAGCCAGCTAACTCACATAAACCAGCTAATGACTCCGCCATAATCGCGCCAGCGTCATAGAAATAATCTTGCTCCGGGCAATCGTAGGTTTGCCAAAAGCGACCGGTGTCTAACAAGTTGCCGAAGTTAAGGATCAGACCATCAAAAATACCGTTGCCGCCAAAGGCATTGTCGAATTCATGCACGGGGAATAGCTGACGCACGCCTTTGTCCCAGAGCACATCTAGCTGAGCTTTAATGCCACTTTCGGTGCAGGAGTTTTCATCGGCCAAGCCCAAGGTTTCTTGCAAGCGGTCATCAAAGCGATCCTGGCCATAGGCGTGCAGCGCTTCTGATAATTCAGACTCCGGCTCACCCGGATTTTCGCCACCCAACAAACCCGTTGGCAGGCTTACTGCAGGCAAGTTGTAATTCAGCTGGCAGTTAAAGATGTGTGAAATTTCCACGCCCAACACCACCGCCAATTTACCCTCAGCAATCACCTGGCGCGCTTCTGCTGGCGAACCAACTAGACGCATCCAGCCTTGGCCGGGGCCACCGTTTTGGGCATCGATATAGTCTTGCAAGCGATGCATAAAATCGACTTGATCGTGAACCGTTTGCATCTCATTACATTGCAAACCGGGGCCGCCCTGCTGCGTTAACGGGTTCGCGGTATCAATACCTTTTACCAACTGGCACAACACGCGGTTTTCCACCAAGTCATTCACCATAATGCGTAGGCCAGACTTCCACGCCCGCTCTACCCATTTGTAATACATGCCTTCATGCGTAATGCGTTTGGGGCCGGGCCAATCCACAAATTCTGGATAACCAGAAGTATCGTGCCCATCAAAATCTTCACCCATTAAGCCGCCAACCAAATCCGCAAAGCCCTGCGGGCCATGCGTGCCACCGCAGTCATCTACCGCGTGCTCCACACCAAAGCGGTGAAACGGCAAACCATGCACTGCACCGCCCAAAAAGTCGGTCGCCGACCAATGCACATGCACATCAGCAAAACCCGCTACGGTGCCGTCGCTGCGTGTACCTTTAAAACTTGGGCCGTCTACGTTAGCGCTTAACTCTGGGAACTCCATGCAGCCGGAGGCAGGCACAAAGCGGAAATCACCACCCTGCTCTGCCAAAGCCAAACTGGCATCATCCGCTTCAATCATCGACAAGCCTGACAGTTCTGATTGAATTACAAAGCTCTCGCTATCCATCAGTACCGTCCAGTCAGCCGCGTTGTCGGGTTCATTAACGCTCACTACGCCATTTCCGGCGGCAGGAAAGGTGCCGTTCTCTGCTAAGAACAAATACTTGCCCAAATCAGTCGCCTTAAAGAAAAACGGCGTAGCGCTGGCAAGCGCCTCGGTTGCAAAGGCGTAACCGCCGTTTTCTTGGCGTAAGGCGTAATTATTGCTGCTCACCGACTGAATGGCGTAACAGCCATTCGCCATTTCAAACTGATTGGTTGGCATTGAGGCCCGCGGCCCGTCGCTTGGCGACGGTACTGATGGCGCCTTACAGGCAACCAAGGCAAGGGGCAGCAACGCTGCGCATTTACGTAGCGTGTACATGGTGTCTCCAGTAATTATTTAATTTGCGAATCAACAATGAATACAAATTCAATGGCTGGCTTGTACGTAACTGCTACGCAAGGACAAACGGCCTAAAAAAACAGACCGATGGCTGATAGATGAATTTTTTCTGGCTTCGCCACTCTAATCGCCTTAGTCCACGCGCTATAGTGTGGCCCGGAAGAGACAACCCAACGAGATCGCTATGCGACCAATCAAGATTTTTACCGTAGCCCTACTGCTATTACTGAACGCGGGTAACAGCTGGGCGCACGGCGACGAAGACCACAGCGAAAGCAGCATCAGCACAGAAAACGCTGAAGCAACCAACAACGCCGAAATCATCATTACCGACGGCTGGGTAACCAGCGGCCCGGAAGCCATTAAAGTAAAACGTGGCGACACCGTGCGCATGGTATTCACCAGTAATAAAGTCGACGAGCTACACCTGCACGGCTACGACATTGCAGTGGATTTAAAACCTAACGTACCCGCGGTGCTGGAATTTAAAGCCGAATACCCCGGCCGCTTTGGCTACGAACTGCACAAGGCACACCGAGAAATTGGCGCGATTGAGGTTTACCCCTAGTGAGTAAACTCTCGCCGTTATCCCTGAGCTTGTCGAAGGGCGGGTTACTCTTAGCCACATTCACTAGCACCACCGCCCAAGCTCACTCCTTCGGTATCACCTACTCATTACCTGTGCCGTTTTGGTTATACGGTTCAGGTGCGGCAGTGGCGTTGGCGCTGTCTTTTGTGGTGGCGGCTGTATTTATGCGCCGCGGCGCAGAGAGCGCTAACAAATCGGCTAAGGTAATTGGTAGCCATCCAGTACTTTCTGGTTTTGTCCGCCTTAGCCAGATTCTTGCCTTGGTATTTTTAGCCGCTGCGGTTATTACCGGGCTTTACGGCCACCCCAACTCTTACGCCAACCTGAACATGACCTTGTTCTGGATTATTTTTGTGTTGGCCTTTGCCTATTTCACGGCGGTTATTGGTGGGCTGTATCAATTCGCTAACCCATGGCAAAACATTGCCTGTGGCATCGGCAAACTGGTTAAACCTATCCAAACCGGCCTGTTTAAATACAACGCCGAACGCTTTGGCTATTGGCCAGCCATTGCCTTGTATATCGCCTTTATTTGGGTAGAACTGTTTGGCGCCACCAAACCGCTATCACTCGCCTATTACCTAATGGCGTACACCGGTATTAACGTGCTTGGCAGTTTGCTATGGGGTATTAAAGACTGGTTCCGGTACGGCGAATTCTTTAGCGTGTTTTTACGCATGATGGCCTTAGCTGCGCCGTTCACCCTTTCCAAGCCGGAAGGCGGAAACTTACAACTCAGCCTGCAATGGCCGTTTGCTCAACTGCTTAAAGAAACCGCCGACCACAAAAGCTTGGTGGTGTTTATTCTGTTTATGCTGTCGTCCACCGCTTACGACGGCCTGCATGAAACCGTGCCGTGGCAACGGCTGTTTTGGTCACAGCTATTACCCACCTTAGACCCCAGTGTTTTAGAACACGGCCTGCGCGCCATCATCACGCATCGCAGCTGGTACGACACCTACCAATGGGGCAGCTTAATCCTCAGCCCCTTTGTGTATTTGGCCGCTTACCTCTTAGCACTTTGGGGCGGCAAAAA
The DNA here is from genome assembly GCA_028817755.1 of Gammaproteobacteria bacterium. GTDB lineage: Bacteria > Pseudomonadota > Gammaproteobacteria > JAPPPA01 > JAPPPA01 > JAPPPA01. The sequence goes on from JAPPPA010000160.1 coordinate 6,142, forward strand.
ACTCGCCAAAAGCGACTTAAGCCTTTCCCACCTAGCGGTGCGTTTTGCTTACTCGCTCTTACCCATTGCCTTGGTTTACCACGTCACTCACTACTACACCTTGCTACAAACCCAAGGCTTAAAAGTGCTGGCGCTGTTTTCCAACCCACTAGGCTGGGATTGGAATTTATTCGGCACCGCCGACTGGTTTAAATACCCCATCATTCCTGACGTAAGTTGGGTTTGGCATATCCAAGTCATCACCATCGTGATTGGTCACATTATTTCTGTGTACATCGCCCACGTTGAGGCCTTGCGCCTATTTGGCGATCACCGCAAAGCCACCCTCAGCCAGCTACCCATGCTGTTGTTAATGATGGCCTTTACCACTGCGGGCCTATGGATTTTGGCGCAACCCATTCAAAGTGGCTTGTAAGGCTTTATCTCGCGTTATTTGCCCCTATTTATATTCAAGGCTGAGTGCAAAACGCACTCAACCACACCTCATAAAAGGACACCTCATGTTTATCCGTCTTTCTGCCGTTATTGCCCTAAGCGCCGCTGCATTTACACCAGCCGCTTATGCTGAAAAAGTATTAGGCACCGTTAACGGCGTTGAAATCACCGAAGCCCAATATCAATACCGTTTGGCCAGCTCACCGCCACAACTGCAACAACAAGAAGCCACCATTCGCGGCCGCCTATTCCGCGACATGGTGTTACGTGAAGTACTACTCCAAGAAAGCGAGCGCCTAAACATCGCCAAAGAGGACGAAGTGCAAAAGCAACTCGCCGAGATTCGCAAGAACGTGCTTGTACGCACCCTAGTCGATCGTATTACCGAACAAGCTAGCCAAGTCAGCGACGCCGAGCTACAGGCCTACTACAACGCCAATAAAAACCAGTTCGCGCTACCGCCACAAATCCGCGCCAGCCACATTTTGGTAGAAACCCAAGCCGAGGCCGAAGCCATTGTGAAAGCGCTAAACAACGGCGCCGACTTTGCAACATTAGCTAAAGACAAATCCATCGGCCCAAGCGGCACCAGCGGCGGCGACTTAGGCATGTTCGGCCAGGGCCAAATGGTGCCAGAGTTTGAGCAAGCCGCCTTTGCGCTAAAAGTGGGTGAAATCAGTCAGCCTGTAGAAACCCAATTTGGCTTCCACGTGATTAAAGTCACCGACCATTCAGGCAGCAAAACCCAAAGTTTTGCTGAAGCCAAAGAAGAAGTACGCAGCAAACTTGTCACTGAAAAATTGGACCAAGCGCTTATCGACCTTGAAAGCAAAGCTAAGGTCGTGATTAACGACCCAAGCTACGAACTACCGCAGTAGCTCAGCCCACAAACACAAAAACACTTTATAAGCCCCGGCAAAGCATTTTGTCGGGGCTTATTTCTGTGTAATCTGTGTTCACTAATCAAAACAGTATTGCCACCGCCAGCGCGACCACGGCCAACAACCGGGCAACGCGGCCAAGACGTTGAGCAACAGGAGACAACATGTCAGACAAAATCACATCGGTTCTCACCGAGAACCGTAGCTTTCCGCCTTCAGAAAACTTTCAGGCCCAAGCCAACTACACCGCGCTAGAGCTCACCGAATTACACGCCACCGCCCAGCGCGACCACGAAGGCTTTTGGGCCGAGCAAGCGCGCCGTCGCCTGCATTGGGAAACCCCATTCACGCAAACGCTAGACGACAGCAACGCACCGCATTACCAATGGTTTACCGACGGCAAAACCAACGTCTCCTACAACTGTGTTGATCGCCACCTAGAACAGTTCGGCGACAAACCCGCCATTATTTTTGAAGGCGAAGGCGGCGACGTTCGAACCTACACTTACATTGAGCTGCACGACGAAATCGGCCAATTCGCCAACGCCCTTAAAGCCCAAGGCTTAGAAACCGGCGACCGCGTGGTGCTGTATATGCCAATGACGCCAGAAGCCGTCATCGCCATGCAAGCCTGCGCCCGTATTGGCGCCATTCACTCCGTGGTATTCGGTGGCTTCTCTGCCAGCTCCCTGCGAGACCGCATTGAAGACGCTGGCGCCAAAATGGTGATTACCGCCGACGGCGCCACCCGTGGCGGCAGCATTGTTGAACTCAAACAAGCCGTAGACGAAGCCCTCAGCAGCGGCTGCGAAACCATCACCAGCGTGATTGTGCAAAAACGCACTGGCCACGACATCAACATGCAAAGCGGCCGCGACATCTGGTGGGCAGACGCCATCGACGGCCAAAGCCAAATTTGCGACCCAGTGTGGTTAGACGCCGAACACCCGCTGTTCCTGCTCTACACCTCCGGCTCTACCGGCAAACCCAAAGGCATCCAACACAGCTCCGCCGGTTACCTGCTCGGCACCATTTACACCAATGACCTGGTCATGGATTTAAAACACGACGACGTCTTCTGGTGCACCGCCGACGTCGGTTGGATTACCGGCCACAGCTACGTTTGCTACGGCCCGCTTGCTGTCGGCAGCACCATTGTTATGTACGAAGGCGCACCCGTGGTGCCAGACGCCGGGCGCTTCTGGCGCATGGTGGAACAACACAAAGTCACCGTGTTCTACACCGCACCAACCGCTATCCGCGCACTCATGAAACTCGGCGACGACTTCCCCAATAAATACGACCTCAGCAGCATTCGCTTGCTCGGCACCGTGGGCGAACCCATCAACCCAGAGGCCTGGATGTGGTACCACGAAGTCATCGGCAAAGAACAATGCCCGATTGTAGATACCTGGTGGCAAACCGAAACCGGCGCACAAATGATCGCCCCCGTACCCGGTGCCACCGCCACCAAACCTGGCTCCTGCACCAAACCGCTGCCCGGCATTGCCGCCGACATTGTTGATGAAAACGGCGACACCGTTAGCAACCCAGAAGAAGGCGGCCACCTCGTTATTCGCAAACCGTGGCCGTCCATGCTCCGCACAGTATGGGGCGACGACCAACGCTACTACGACACCTACTGGAGCACCTTCAACGGCAAATACTATGTAGCGGGTGATTCAGCCCACCGCGACGCCGACGGCTACTTCTGGATTATGGGCCGCATTGACGACGTCCTAAACGTATCCGGCCACCGCCTCGGCACCATGGAAATCGAATCCGCCCTCGTCTCACACGACCGCGTTGCCGAAGCCGCCGTCGTCGGCAAACCGCACGACGTAAAAGGCGAATCCGTCTTTGCTTACGTAGTGTGTAAAGGCGAACGCCCAAGTAACGACGACCCCATCGTGCAAGAACTCCGCGACTGGGTAGCCAAAGAAATCGGCGCGATTGCAAAGCCAGACGACATCCGCTTCGCCGACAACCTACCCAAAACCAGAAGCGGCAAAATCATGCGCCGCCTACTACGGGCAATTGCCAAGGGTGAAGAAATTACCCAGGACACCTCAACGCTGGAGAATCCTGCGATTGTTGAGCAGTTGCAGGGGAAAGCGTAGCCATACACTCTGGGGCAGCCCCAAACCTAAGCAACCCTATAAAAATCTAATCAAGAAACTGCTAATGACTTGCGGAGACGCTCTGAAACACAACGGCACCACAGCCTAAGCCGTCAATCTCGTCGGGGAGGAATCTCGACCACGGGAACCTGCATGCCTGCGACATGGTTATCCAACTCATTCATCCACTGCTCTCGAAACTGAGCAAGCCCGATATGAATCTCATCGCTTAGGATTTCGATCACTTTCTTTTCTGGGACTTTATATCTATGTGCGATATCTAACGCGGTGACGTCGCCGCGTTCTAACTGCTCTCGATACCCATCTCGCTTATCAAACGGCAATAAAAGCTCCATTGCCGCAACCTCACCCAAATATTCATCTTGAAGCAACGGAGATAGGTCATTAAGAACAACACTAGATCCAGCGGTTACAACTCGTGCAACATGAGAAGAAAGTTGATCTACAAAGTCATTTTCAACGTTGAGCAGGGTATGGCAAGCTTCTTTTATCACTGCAAAACGCTGTTCACATTCCGTCACACCATAAGGGCAGCCTTCCGATTTGATCTGCGGCACCAAGATGTCCGCCTCACCGCCTCGCTTAAGAATTTGGCCTTTAAACGCTCTTGGTTGCCACTTAACATCTTTATCAACAACTAACGGGTTGATTTTAGTCTCAGCTGCCAAACCTATAACAGCTACATAGTCATCAACCGAATAGGGTATTTTATTTGGCGCCCGGCTATATTTAGCATACCCCTGCACAACCATTGCAGTTGCTTGGAACATCTTAAAAACATACAGCTGCATAATTACCCGCGATCTGCTACTAGCAGAAACAAAAAAACCTTGACTCTCTTAGAGAACCAAGGTTTTCGATTAAAAAATTTAAGCCTAAGATTGGGCGTCGTCAAATCGAAGTGGAGACACCTTCCCTTCAATGTACGCTTCCAAAACAGTATTAGCTTCTTCCGCAAACTGCTCAGGAGTGCAATCTTTAATCTCACCCACATAGTAGCGAGTATCAGTCACACCTCGCTGGCTTTTCACCAACTCGTAGTTACTGTCTAGTTTTGCAAGAGCGGAACTCATCATTCATTCCTCAAAAAGGTAAATTACGCCTCAAAGGTGACGCAAACGGTGCAGGAGTATACGCAAAACAAGCCCCTCCGGCAATAAGATCAGATCAAAATCGTTCTCTATAAGCTCCACCCTATCAGGGTTATCACTTGGAAACCAGCTTAGGCAAAAGGTTCCAATAAGAACTCAAGCTGGACTAACTTCTCATACTTTTGAGAAAAACGGGGGCAGGCCACGTTTTTGACAGCTAATGCTGCTGCGCTTCCTCCTCACCTCAGGTAGGCGTTGACACTTTACAGAACCACTTCTGGAATAATGAAGCTCTGAGAAGCATTTAAAACCAGACCATCTAGTATGAATCGCGACACCGAAATTTCACTACTAAAACGCATTGTTGAATTAGTAGAGAACCGAGGCAATCAACTGGGCGAATCCGGCAACTTACAAGTCGCTCATTACATTGACCCAGCCCACACCGAACTAGAAATGGAAGGCCTATTTAAAGGCTTCCCCATATTGGCTGGACATATCAGGCAGCTACCCAAGCAAGGCAGCTATATCAGCTTAGATATTGGCCACACGCCGGTGATTGTGATTCGTGACCGGGAAGATCAGTTACATGCCTTGGTTAACGCTTGCCGCCATCGTGGCGCGCGTTTAGCCACAGAGCCTTGCGGTGCGGCGAAGGCGTTTAGCTGCCCGTATCACGCTTGGGTGTATAAAGATAACGGCGAGCTGCATGCGATTTCTGAACCGGAGGCGTTTCCGGATGTTAATAAGTCTGAACTCGGTTTAAAACGTTTACCCATTTCAGAAGCCGCGGGCATGTTGTGGGTAACACCCGGCACACAGGCGCAGCATGACGAGGGCATGCAAACACTACAGCCGGTGATTGATGATTTAAGCCACTTCGGCCTCGGCCAACATGTGGTGAAAAAGACGGCTATTCAGCACCCGCGCTGCAATTGGAAGTTGGTGATTGACGCCTTTAGCGAGGGCTATCACCTAAAAACCTTGCATAAGAATTCGGTAAAACAGTTCTTTGCCGGTGCCGGCACTATTTTTGATGCAATGGGGCCACATACCCGCACCGTCGGCGCCCGACGCGAGATTGAAGACTATAAAAATCGCGACGAACAAGACTGGGACTTCCGCGGCTGGACGACGCCGTTTTACACGCTGTTTCCCAATACGGTTTTGGTCTTCCACCCCGACTGGATTTCACGCATTACAGTTTTCCCCGAAGGCCCAGACTTGTGCCGCGTACACCACGATATGTGGGTACAAGAAGACGCCGGTTTAGATGACGACTACCTAAGCAAAACCTTCAAACTGATTAACGAAGTCGTCTTCGCCGCCGAAGACATTGCCATGTGCGAACAAATCCAATCCGCCGCCCGCGCCGGCGTAGACACGGAATGGCGAATCGGCGGCATTGAAACGCCCGTGCTGTGGTTTCACCAAGCCTGCTGGAAAGCGTTGGGCTTAGATAGCAGCGGCAAGTAGCGATTTGCCAAGGCCGCTTTAGCTGACTAAAATTGTATTGCTTATGTAATACAATTTATTCGCCATGAAATCAGCCACCATTCCCCCACTACGAGTGACACCAGACTTACGCGCTGACGTTGAAAGCGTACTGAAAGACGGTGAAACGCTTAGCAACTTTGTTGAGGCTTCACTTAAAAGCCAAATTCAGCAACGCAAAACGCAGCAAGAATTTATCGCTCGCGGCATGGCGTCACGAGAAAATGCCAAGAAAACTGGCGTGTACTTCAGCAAAGAAGAAGTATTGGGTTCTTTGCAGAACATTCTCGATAACGCGAAAAAGAAAGCATGAGCTATACCGTCCGCTTCTCACTAGAAGCCAAAGACGATATCGAACGACTTTTTGCTTTCCTTGCTGACGAAGATATTGCCACCGCGACCAGCGCGCTACAAAACATCCAGCAAGCATTTACGTTAGTAGAAGAGTTCCCATTTTCCTGCCGAAAGGCTAAAGGCGACGATCCGTTCTTTCGCGAATTACTCATACAGCACGGCCGTTCTGGTTACGTTGCCCTATTTGAGATTGAGGACGACAAGTCCATCACTGTAGTAGCCATTCGCCACCAACGTGAAGATGACTATCACTAAGCCGCTTTATGCAAATCGCCCCTGACACCATCACCGCCACTCTCAATGGCCGAGAAGTTGAGGTAGAGGTTTACCGTCCAACAGGAAAACCCGTAGCGCCCGGCGTGCTGTATTTGCATGAAATTTACGGCGTGATTGACCCGTACCGCGAGGATGCACAAGAGCTGGCGAATCGCGGTTACTTGGTTTACCTACCAAACCTGTATTCCAACGACTACAAGCGCGAATACTGTGTGCGCGCCATCGTAAACACAGTGGGCCGACATAATTCGGTAGACAGCCCGCTGTATAAAGAAATCGCCGAGCTGATTGCCTTGCAACGGCAAGACCCGGCCTGCAACGGCGAGTTGGGCATGATTGGCATGTGCCTAACCGGCGGTTACGTGATTCAAGCGGCGATGCGTGACGGCGTGGAAGCGCCAGTTATTTTTCACCATTCACTCGGCCATCAAGGCGCGGGCATCCCTAGGAAAGAAGAAGCCGAGTTATTGAATGTAAAACGCATGCAAGGCCATTGGAGCCGGGTTGATCCGTTTTGCCCACGCAAGCGCCGCGACCGCTTAAAGCAATTGTTGGGCGACCGACTCGACGACCACATTTACAACATTCCACACGGCTTTCGCTCGCTCGCGCGAAAAACTCAAAGCTCGCAGCTAGCGTGGGAACGTACACTGGCGTTTTTTGATGAGCACTTAAACCCGTGAATACTGTGCGTAAACACGCCATTGCCGCTGCGATATTGGCTTGCCTGCCCTTTCCTGTAATTTCAGAGGTATTGGTCACCGCGGCTATGTTTAGCCTGCTGTTTCAGCTAGCCAAGCAGGCCGACATATCTTTTACCGATGTCGCCATTAAGGCCGTTTTTCTAGTATTAGCGGTTAGTGCAGTAGCAATACTCGGCGCGATGTTGGTTCACAGTGTCGTTGTACTCATTCCCGCTATCGGGCAGGTTTTAAGCGCTCTGACTTATCCAGCAATGGCCGCGCTATGCACACTGCAACTGCCCAAGCTGTCGCTCAATGCCAGCTAACCGTTTTGTTACCCGCATGAAATTATTACTACTCATGTTGTTGCTGCCTTTGCCAGTTATGGCACAAGACTACAGCTCGGGGCATACCGCATTACAGGTATGGGATGCCGAAGCCCAAGCCAACCTGCCCTTGTGGATTAAGGTTTGGCTGGTCTTTATGGGTTCCGTTTTTATTGGCGGCCTACTGTTTGTAAAAAATCACCGCGAAGCTCGCTGGCTGGTGGGCGGTTTTGTAGGTGGTTTGCTGTTTTCTAAATTAGTCATCTCGGCACTGGAACTGGTGCCGCTTTCAGGCTTAGTGGCGTTAATCCATTTAGTGTTTTGGACACCCGCATTGTGGTTAATGCTAAAGAACAGGCCGTTTCTAAACACCCTTAGCCCTTATAGCGTTTGGGCGGGTTTAGCCACGGCCTGTATTTTGTTCTCGTTTATTTTTGATGTGCGCGATGCGACGATTTATGTCGCGCACATAATCACCGCCTAGCGGCTTCCGGCGTTACTCAGAAGCGTAATCTTTAAGCTCTGTGCCGACGATGCTATTGCCTAGGTGTTCCAGCACTTGGCGTGCGTCATAGGCATCAAGGTTATCAGCCGGTTTTTTACCCGATTTGAGCACGATGACACCAAAGGCTTCGTAGTCGTCGTAGCTGGTACTAAACACATTAAAACCGAGACCAAAGCCATGATGATGGCCGTAGCGCGAGTGGTGACCAAAGCCAAAATGGAAGCGCGAGTCACCAACCACGGTAGATTGCTGCTCGGTAGTGCGCTCGGTATCGCTTTTAGTCACGATGAAGTAGTCCTTACCTTCTTGAACTGTGAGCTCGGCAGCGCGGTACAGCAGGTAATTTTCTACCGTTTGGCGTGAGGTTTCGGCATTACCGGCAAAACTTAGGCGGTAGCGATCTTGCTCGATCTTTTGCTCTTGGTAACCGTAGTCGTTTTGGTGTTGTGCTTGGCGGTATGGCGTGGCGCTAACGCAGGCGGCTAGCGAGGTGACCGCGACAAGCAACAGGGGAATTTTGATAGCTAACTTCATCGGCTAATCTCCGAACAATATCCTTATCAGACGTTTTGGCCTACGCTTGGTTCCAATAGCGTGAAGCGGGACTGATCCGTATACGCTAATTTTAGGACATGCCGACCATGACAGCGAAAAAACACGCCTTTCTACTCATTTATAGCTTTGTGACGTGGTTTGCGTTCTATTTGATTGGTTTACCCGATTACTACCAAAGCTGGCCGTTTTGGCTAAAGGTGGCGATTTGTATTTTGGTTACGGCGGCGTACTTCCCTGTCACGCGTTACAGCCTGCGTAAATATTGGGACAACGGCGAGCATTTCCGTAACTCGTTGTGGTTTGCCTTGTATCTAACGCTGCCGCTGTTTGTGTACGACTATTTGCTACTGGGATGGCACTTTGGGCTTGGTATTGGTTTCGTTAAGCCGTACTGGTACCTGACGTTTTTCTACTTTTCGTTTTGGCTGCAATTTCCGTACGTTGGATGGCAGCTACAACAACGAGAAGCCGCCGCTTAACAGTCTCGATCGTCGGTCACAAATAGCACGCGTTGAGCCGCAAACACCAAGGCGCTATAGAACACGAGCGCATAACCAAACAGCTCTAATCCTTCTTGCACGGCAGTTTTAACACGCCAATCATTGGCACCAGGCGCCACCGCTTCCCACAGTGGGCCGGTACCAAAAATACGGCTAAAGCCCAGCACCACAAACAAACCAAGACTTAGATAGGCAAAGAAGGTTTGCTCTCTAAAACCGAGTACGGCCGGTGTAATGGTAGTTTTGTTTTTGTAGGCTAGAAACATGGCTGTGAACGCTAGAGTCCATGCTGGGTATACCCACGCACCATGTTGAATGGTGTCGAACACAGCGTCTTGTTCACGAATAAACATGCAGCCGAGCAAGCCCGAAATCAGTATTAATGCGCCCCGGCTATCAGGTCGCTTAATGGCGGCCCACGCGAAAATCAACGCCGACACTAAGAGCAATGACTCTTGCACCATTTCAGTCACCGAAGACTCATCAACAGCCGCGCCCAAATATATAACGTCAATAGCAACCACCCCTGGCACGAGGGTAACAATCAAAATTTGCGTGAAGATGGTGAGTCCTAGCAAAGTGATTTCTGTTTTCTTTCCTGACATGTTTTGCACGCTGTTTTAATTATTTGGCTGGCTATATAACGTCATTATCGCCAATAAAGATTCCCTAATGGTGCTAGGCGTATTAATTTCGATACGCCAAGTCTCAAATTGGTCAATTTATTCACATAAAAAATCATCTTGCGCCAAATTTGTGCATGCAACCAACTGCTGCAGCTTTAGCGCTGCTTAGCCTGCCTTAAGAAAATTTAACTTGAAACCAGCAGACGCAGGAACCTAAAGTACCGAGCCGACTCAAAAGCAGCCTTAGCCAATAAACACATACCTATGAACACGATTAAACGCTGGTACGTTTCCCTTTATTTCACCGCCATGTTTGCACTAAGCGGCTGGGGCATTTTCCAAATTTTTAATACCGGCAGTGTTTTGCCGTGGACGGCATTAGCGTTTACCGCGCTACCGGGCGCGATTTTGGTTTCTGTGTTTTTCTTAGGCAGCGTAGCCCGAACGACCAAACACATCCCTACCGTACAAATCCCAATGTGGTTGGCATTACTGGTTACCGCGGCCACAGCCGAAAGCAGCAACACCGTTGCCATTGGTATGGGCGCAGTGGCAGGCACGCTGCTATACATCTATTGGTATTCGTCACTCGGCCGCGCGAAAAACAACGCCGTGGTTGTTGGCAAGCCACTACCGGGCATTGAGTTAGAAGGCCCGAATCAAAGTGTTGTGACAAATACAGATTTTGCGGGCAAGCCTGCGTTGTTGATGTTCTACCGCGGCAATTGGTGCCCGCTATGTATGGCGCAAATTAAAGAGATTGCTGAGCTTTACAAAGAACTGGATCGCCGCGGCGTGCAAGTTGCGATGATCTCACCTCAGTCGCATGACAACACCGAATCGCTCGCGAAGAAGTTTGACGTGCCATTTAAGTTTTTAGTGGACCGCGACAACCGCGTCGCCAACACACTAGAGATCATTCACAAAAACGGCGTGCCCGTTGGCATGCTCGGTTACGACAGCGACGCGCCCTATCCCACCATTATTATTTTGGACGCTGAAGGCAAAGTCGCGTTTGCCGATATGACGGACAACTATCGAGTTCGCCCTGAGCCCGATACGTTCTTGAAGATCATAGACGAGAAAGGTTTGGCGGCTGCTTAAACCGCCAAACCTTTCTATCTAGCCTGCGCCGCCGGTATTAGAAGGTGGTGCTGGCAGGTCATGCGCTAGTAGCGGAACAGAGACGGTGCCGGTTACCGTTACAGGTGCCGGCGCTGTAGAGCCAGAATTTGGATAACGCGAATTAAAGCCGGCGTAGATGACGAGGTGAACCTCTTGGTTTGCCTCTAAGCGAACATTAAGGCCAACTAGCTCAATGTTGTGCTCACCATAGCCACGAATTGGGCGTACTTGGTTAGCCATCACCAAGGTAGGCTGCCCTGAGCCACCAGCATCGCGCACACCAATACCCAAAAATAGAATAGGGTCGCCGCTTTCAGTTGCACCCGGTGTGCTGTCAGCGACCGTCAGCTGGACGGTCGGCAAACCAGCCAACACAGCGCCATCAGCACCAGCGGAAGTCAGCAAAATAGCATTAGTCTGGTTAGAGGAGCTGCTGGTAACAATGCTTTGCGTGCCAATATCAAATGGACCTACTTCGCCTTCAGGCAGCGTTTCTGTAACAACGCCATCGGTACCACTTAAGGTAAAGCAGTTCTGCGGAATGTAGTCAGCCTTACCCGTTTCGCCCTTCAGCTTTTCATCAAACCAGTCATGAATAGACTGCTGACGTTCTAGCTCACCACACTGGTTACCGCTGCCGCCGTCGTGACCATTCACCTTGGTTAAAGCACGCACATCAGCGCCAAGCGCACGTAAGCACTTCACGTTGTCGTACATCTCGTTCATGTTGAACAAGGTGTCACCCGTACTTTGCCAATACAAAGCGGGCACTGGCTCCAAGTCTTGTTGTTCTTGGAATTGGTCGTAAACGTCATGAGTGTAAATATTGTTACTTTCACAGTGCGAGACAAAACTGTGGGAATACAGCAGGTCGAGGTTTTCTTGGCTTAGGTTGTTTTGACTGAGGCCTTCTGCCAAACCTTGATTCACCTGCTGATCCTGATTGCCCTGACCATTGCCGCCACCAGACAACAGCGTCGCCCAATAGCTCTTAAATACGTTGCCCGAGAACAGCGAATAGCGGAGGTCGTACCAGGTAATTTCTGGCGCTAAGGCGTCAATACGTTTTTTAGGGTCTAAAGCGTGAACAGCATGCTGGTAACCACCACCATAAGATCCGCCAATCGCACCCAATACGAGATTGTTATCGCGATACATAACCCAGTCGAGATTGGTTTCTGCCCAATCTAGCAATTGCACAAGGTCGCGACCTTCGAATACCGGGTCAAATAAGCGGACTGTGCCACCCGAAGCTCCAAAGCCACGCTGGTCAATAGATAAGACACCATAGCCCGCAGCAAGCAAATCGTATAACCGACTAGAACCTCGGTTTGAGGCATTTACTTTACTGCCGCCATAACCATGTCCTTCCAATACCAAGGGGTAAGTTTGACCGGGGATAAGTTGGTCTGGCTCGTGCACCGTGAAGGAAATATCTTCGCCGTCTTCATTCGAAGCGATCACATAGTCAGTACTCTCACCAACGAATGACACAACATTAAGCGTGACAGTAGCCGTATTCGAATCTGCGGCACCGTCGTTAGCGATAAAGTTAAAGCTGTCGGTGCCAATGTAGCCATTGTTTGGCGTGTAGCTGTAACTACCGTCACCATTCAGAACTAGGGTTCCGTTGTCGACGTCATCACCACCCAGACGAAAAGTCAGTGTGTCGTTGTCTACATCACTCCCGGACAGCTGGGCATTAGTTTGCTGATCCGTTTCCGCCACTTGGTTAGCATCACTGACTGTTGGCGCATCGTTAACTGGCGTAATAGTGACTGAGACGGTTTGCAAGGTTTGCCCGTTAGCATCACTCACGGCCACAACAAAACTGTCGTTGCCATTCACATTGGAGTTGGGCGTGTAATTGTACTGGCCAGTGTTATCAATGGTTGCCGCACCACTATTCGGGTTCTCAGCAATGCTGTAACTCAGCTCATCGCCATCCACATCTGTGGCCGATATGTTGCCAACCACGGCTGTATCTTCTGCCGTAGTGACATTAATGTCACTGCCTTTAATAAAGACTTCTGGATTGGTATTTTGAGAGTCAGGCGCACACGCGGTCACCAGCATGACTGCGGCGACCAAGCCACCACGAGCAAATAAATTCATTGAATTGTCCCCAGTTTTGCAGGCCTTTATTGGGGTAGAAAGAATAGTAATATCCCCAAATTCTGGCCCAGAATCCTAGTCATTTTAGTTTTCTGCGCGCTTTAAATCAAACTGCCGTTTTATTCAGGCGTCAACGCGCTGCAAGGACGTTACTTTGGCAACACCATCACGCACCACAAAACGCACGTTGTACCCCGCCAATTCCAACCCATAGTCACGCTTATCTTGCTGGTAAGCGGGCCTTGGGTCTTGTGCCAGAACAGCTTCGATAAGCGCTTTGGTTTTTGGCTCTAGCTGAATCGCCGTTGCAGGCTCGCTCCACTCAACCACTAATAGTGATGGCGCTTCGGCCGCCCACGCCATCTTCGCGGCAGGAATTGAGTCCGCATACGGCACATACGGTTTGATATCGATAATCGGCGTGCCGTCGAGCATATCAACGCCTTTCAACAGCAAGCTGCCGTCGGCTTCAATGGCGAGCAGTTCACACACTGACATACCAATACGGTTAGGCCGAAACCCTGAACGTGTAGCAAATACACCTAAGCGTTCATTGCCACCCAAGCGCGGTGGGCGCACAGTTTTTTGCCAGTCTGTGCCGGTTGCTTCTGGGCAGGCATGGAATTGCCAAAGCAACCAAACATGACTGGCTTTGGTTAGACCAGCAACAGCGACAGGATCGTTAAACGGTGCCAGAAATTCTAGGCGACCTTCGGCCGCCACCAGCCCAGGCTGGCGTGGAATGCCAAACTTTTGTAAAAACGGCGTGTGTATGACGCCGATGCTTTGCAGCGGCAAAGGCTGGCTTTGCCGCTGATTAGCGGTAGGCATTATTCATCTTCCGCGCGAATAACAACCGAGTTGTCTTCATGCGGCGTTTGCTGTGCCTGCGGACGACTAATTAATTGCAATACGGTTTGTTGCACGGTTGGCCCAAGCAGCTCCACGGCTTCCATGGAAAGCTCGCAAACCTTTTCGGTAATACGTAGCTTTTCAGTTTCGCCATCGCTCTCGCACACAGCTAGGCCTTCAGCGAGCAAGGTATCAACAAAGTTACGGAACAAGCCTTTGTCGAAATATTCTGGTGCCATACGGCCACTCAGAATACCCATACGCTCGGCCATGAGAATGCATTCTTTCTCAAAGTCTTTGCGCGAAATAGCGTCGCCGACGTGCTCGGAAAGCAACAGCGAGATCATGCAATAACGCTCAAGAGTTTCGCGCATCACGCGGCTGAGACCAATCAACGTTGCATATTGCGAGCTACGCACATCAGGGCGGCGCAACATGCGGCCATCACGTAGCAACAAGCCCATATCCACGAGTGCATCGATTAACTTCGGCAACTGCTGGGCAGCTTGCTCACGCGTTTGACGCAAGAATAGCTCGCGCTCAAGGAACGGATACCAGCCCATGCAACGCTCAATCAGTTCTTGCTGCTCAATCGCATCTGAATGACGCAGAAAACGGGCCATCAAAGATGGTAGCGCTAACAAGTGCTGCACGGTATTGCGGTAATACGTGAGCAAGGTTGCTTCCTTGCCTTGCACGGTAATCACCTCACCCCAAGGGTGATCAATGCGTAGCAGGCCTGACACGCGAGCGGCCTCGTCTAGCGCTTGTTTGCCATCGGTAACTGGAATTTCGACATCGCTGTCATAAGGCACGCGCTTCAATAGCTCGGCAAAAGTCTCGGCTTGATGAATCAAGTCAGGCTCAGCCAAAGCTTTTTCGGGACTCGCTAATAACGCCAATGACACCAAGCTCACCGGGTTCACAACCGCGGCGGCATTAATTCGGCGCATGTTTTCGTCGGCAATTTGGTCAACAACGGCTGGCAACCAACTTGGGCGCTCATCCGTGCCTGCGGCCTCACGCCACTCTGGCACGGTTTCGTCTAGCATTTCGTCGATCACCATAGGCTCGCCAAACGAAACGTAAGGTTTGCCGTAAGAGCTTTTGAAAATACGACGCGCCTGCAAAAGCTGCCCCGCCGACTCTTTCTTCTTAGAGGCACCGCGAAGCTCTTTCACATAGCTGCCACCCTCTGGCACTTTGTCGTACCCCACATAGACCGGCACGATCAGCAGCGGCTTGTCCGGGTGACGCACATAGCTATGCAAAGCCATGGCCAACATGCCTGTTTTGGGAGACAGCAAGCGACCGGTGCGACTACGCCCGCCTTCTGGGAAGAACTCCATTGGATAGCCGCGCCGCAGCAGCAGTTCTACGTAAGAACGAAACACGGCTGTGTAGAGCTTATTACCGCCAAAACTGCGGCGCAGGTAAAAGGCCCCACCTTTACGCAAAATCCCGCCCACAGGCCAGAAGTTAAGGTTAATGCCCGCAGCAATATGCGGCGGCACCAAGCTTTGATCGTACAGCTGGTGAGAAATTAATAAATAATCAAGGTGACTACGATGCGACGGCATGTAGATAACACCGTAATGCGGCGCGATAGCGCGGAGGCGGTCTGCATGGTGAACAGAAATACCACTAAAGATTTTGCGCCAAACCCAGCGCAAAATCAGATCCAATACACGAATGGTGTTATTGGAATAATTAGCGGCGACTTCATCGGCGTATTTACGCGCTTCAGCTACCGCTTTTTCAGGCGTTTGGTCTTTTTCAGCGGCGCGGCGCTCAATGGCCTCTCGCACCATTGGGTACTTCACCACGTCTTCTAGCATTTGGCTGCGCGAATACAACGTCGGCCCAAGTGCCGCGGTGCGTTGGCGGTTGAAGTGCACGCGGAATACACGCACTAACTTCTTAGTGGTTTTGGCTAGATCGTCTTGGCCCGCAAAGTCTCTGAAACCGACTGGCAAGCCGAAGTTCACGAAACACTGACGGCCTTGTGCGAGGACAATAAAGAACTTGCGAATACGGCTTGGCTCACGCGTATCGGAAAACATCACTTTAAAGAGTGAGGTTTCTTTGCCGGGGTCGCGCCCCCACAGAATAGAAACGGGCACGAGCTGAATGTCGTAGTCGCTATCCTGCAAAGCATTGCCTAACAATGCCGCCAAGCCGCGGTTCGATTTCACGCGCAAGCGATCAGACTCTGGCTGACGAGTCGCGTCTAATGCTGGTAAGTAAATAACCGATGCCTCACCTTTGGCAGGCAAGCGCTTGTCGGTATTAATCACGCGCGGCAGCTTGTTTTGAATACAAAGCTTTTCCAATAGCAGGCGATCAGCCCAGCTACTGGTTGGCAGCATGTAACAAACCGGTTTGTCTGGATCTAGCTCTAAGCCTGCCGGTATTTCTGCGGGCGCGATGCGGGCGTGCACCATGTAACGCAAAACTGGTTTTAACAGCAGTTTGCCAAATAGGAAAAAGAGCCGATTAAAGAACTGCATACGGTCAGATCTCTGTAATTTTCTTCATTGTAGCCAGAATAAACGAATGCTGTTGAAAGCTCATTTGCCGCCACGTTTGGCGCCAAGGCGATTCACAGCTGTCCACCAGCCATTTTTTAGGCTTCTGGTGGAAAATAACGCTCAGTAAATGGGCAGGCGGCGGGCGGTAACCAGTCCGGGCGCTGATAAAACAGCTCATCAATACGGCGTAAGTAATTTTCGCGATAAGCCATATAGTTGAAGCCTTCGCCAATCATTACCGACAAGGTCGCGCCACCAATATCTAACTCTTTCACTTCAACAGTGCTGAAGTACGGCGCGTAGCGGCTGGCATCAATGCTGCCTTTATCTACGTACACCAAGCGTTGCTGGTCATATTCACGTAAATCAACACGCGTATCTGCAAGACGCCCGTATTTAGAGGTGCTAAATAAGGAGTTCACAGGCAGGTCACAAAGCTGCGCCACCATTGCTGACATGGTGTAGCCACCGGCGAAGAGTGATTCGTCTTTCCAAGGCGCGAGCTCAGCGCACAACTTGTCTTGCTGAATAAACATGGCGTAATCACCGTGTTTCTCATGCTGTACTAAGACCGACGCTGGAATGGCCGAAATAGCTAGTAACAACAAGGCGTGCAGACCACCGAAGCCAATACTTAATTTGAGAATACGACGCTGAGCCGTATCGGTAAGCGCCGTCACCAAGGTGTAGGCAAAAGGCGCAAAGGCCAACAGCCAATGCAGGCCAACCTCACGCTTTAGCGACACCACTAGGAATAGCCATAGCGGCACTAGGCCAACAGCAATCGGCAACATCAACTCATATCGCCACCAGCGTTGACGTTGGCGGATCAAATACCAAACCGTCCAAGGCATGAGTACATACACCAATAAGCCGATGTACTCACCCATCGCATCCCATTGCAGGCCGCTATTGCCGTCACTACGCGCGAGCAAGTTAAAGGCGATATTGTTCCAGCAGTTGGTCAGGTTGTAATAAAGGTGCTGCAGGCCAAACGGTACCGCAACAAGGCTCATCACAAACAAGTGGCGTAAGCCGCCGTCTTTGCGACGCATAAACGCGACGATCAGTAGGCTGAGGTATAGGAATAGAACAAAGTATTTGCTCAATACCGCTAGGCCGAGCGCGATGCCGCCAAGAATCGGCCACTTCCAATGCCCGAGACCATAACGCAAAGCACGCTGAAAGCTCAGCACGGTTAAACCACAGGTCAGCAACAGCACCGAATCATTAGTGACCAAGAACTGCAACATATGCATTGGCGACGCCACAAACAACGCCGCTGCCAATAACGCCGCATCTTTCCCAAGAGGACGCGCCACGTGGTAAAGCACCAGCGCGGTCGCAATACCAATAACATAAGCAACAAGGCGGTAAGCAAATACGCTATCTGAAAACTGGCCAACGCCCCATAACACCCAACCAATCAGTGGCGGATGATCGTAATAGCCAGGCGCTAGGCTCTCGGCCCACTGCATGAAATAGGCTTCGTCGCCGGTCAACGGGAAGAAAGCTGCCAATAGCAGCTTAGCCACTAGCAAAAACGCCAATGGCCAACGATAGTCTCGTGGATTAATTGTGGCTGTGCTGTTCACTGCGCGGGCTTTATTCTGTTGTAAGGTACGCTACACGAAATTCCAATACTGAAAATATAACAGGTGACGCCATGACGCGCTTTACTGAATATGGGGACTACGACGCGTTAGGCCTAGCCGAACTCGTTCGCAAAGGTGACATAACCGCCAGCGATTTGCTCGGCGAAGCCATTGCTCGAGCGGCCGAGGTAAACCCCAAAATCAATGCGATCATCGAGCCACTGCATGACTACGCTCGAAATGCGATTGCTGAAGGCTTGCCTGAAGGGCCTTTTAGCGGCGTGCCTTTCCTAGTAAAAGACTTGTTAATCAGTCTTGAAGGCGCGCCACAACGCAATGGCAGCCGCTTCTTTAAAGATTACGTTGCCACCGCAGACAGCACGCTAGCCAAACGCTACAAAAACAGCGGCGTGGTGATTTTTGGCAAAACCAACACACCTGAATTCGGGGTTACCCCCATTACCGACCCCGAGCTATTCGGTTCAACATTAAACCGTTGCAATTTAGAACACAGCCCATCTGGGTCTATCGGCGGCTCGGCGGCGGGCGTTGCTGCGCGCATTGTGCCCATGGCCAGCGGTGGCGATGGTGGTGGTTCCATTCGCACCCCGTCTTCATGCTGCGGTTTAGTCGGACTAAAACCAACAAAAGGCCGCACGCCCACCGGCCCACGTGAAGGCGATCTTTGGTACGGCATGGCCGTTGAGCATGTACTAACCCGCAGCGTGCGTGATAGCGCCGCCATGCTAGATGCCACTCACGGCCAAGACGCCGGCCCACCAAATATTGCGCCTGCACCAGAGCGCCCTTATTTGGAAGAAGTGAATCGCGACCCTGGCAAACTGCGGATCGCTTTTTCCACCCACCCAATGATTGGTCGCGAGCTACATCCAGACTGCAAAGCCGCTGTGGAAAAATCAGCCAACATGCTGGCTGATCTCGGTCACCACGTTGAAGAAGCAACTCCTGAGATTGATCGCGAAGCCTTTATTCGCGCCTTTGCCGTGCTAGTAGCGGCGGACACCAGCGCCTTAATTCGTGAAGGCGAGCAGCTACTCGGCCGCAAAGCCCGTCGACAAGATTTTGAGCCCCGTACCTGGGCACTCAAGCGTCTGGGCGAGACCTATACCGCGGCCGATTTCTCAGAAGCTTATTGGCACCTGCAACGCGTTGGGAGGACGATGGGGCAGTTCATGCAGAATTACGATGTATTGCTCACATCCACCTGTGGCACGCCACCACCCAAACCAGGCGAGCTCAGCCCTCAAGGCCTAGATCGCATTTCCGTTGAGCTACTTAACCGCCTGCCAATACAGAAGGTTGCGACACAACCAAAACTGGTGGTGCAAGTTGCGGAACGCGTATATGACTTTAAGTCGCAAACCCCCGTTGCA
>JAPPPA010000180.1 GCA_028817755.1 Gammaproteobacteria bacterium
GTACATCTCTATGCGAAACCACAAAAGCTGGGTCGACATCTTAATGTTTGGCCCGGCCTTCAATTACAGCGCGCCGCCGACCAAATTCTTTATTAAGCAAGAATTGATTTGGGTGCCGGTGATTGGGTTTGCTTGCTGGGCCGGCGATATGCCGTTTATGAAGCGTTACAGCAAAGAAACGCTGGCTAAGCACCCTGAGCTTAAGGGTAAAGACATCGAAACCACGCGCCAGTCATGTGCCAAGTTTCGGGATCACCCGGCGATGGTGGTTAACTTTGTTGAAGGCACGCGCTTTCGTGCTGAAAAACACGCTAAGCAGCAGTCTGAATACGCCAACTTGTTAAAGCCTAAGGCGGGCGGTATTGCTTATGCCATTCAGGCGCTAGAAGATCAGTTGGACGGCTTTGTGGATATGGACGTTATTTATGGTCCAGAAGCGGCTGAGCTTTGGGAAGTGTGCTGTGGGCAGGTGAATGATGTACACATCAGTGCGCGCGTCATTCCAATGCAAGAATGGTTTAAAGGTAAATCTTACGGCGACGATCCAGAGTACCGTGCGCGTTTCCAAGCGTGGCTATCGGAAGTATGGCGCGCTAAAGATCAGGCTATTAGCGATAAGAAAGCAACGTTTTAGAAGGTGCGGCAGACATGATGCAAGATCGGAGCCCTAAATTCAGTTTGAATGCCAGCGGTCCCATTGTTGGTGCCGTACTCATGATCTTGCTCATCGCGAACACGATATTTTGGTGTATTCCGTTTTATGCCGTTGTGTTGCTGAAGTTGCTTACGCCGGTAAGGGCTGTGCGCCGTTGGTGGACGCGTCGTCTTACTTGGGTGGCGCAAACCTGGTTTAACTGGAATCTGATTTTTGCCGATTTTTTCCTAGGTACTCAGTGGAAAATCGAGTTGCCAGAAGGTTTAAGCAAAGACAAAACCTATTTGCTCACTAGCAACCACCAAAGCTGGGTTGATATTTTGGCGCTTGAAAAAGCGGTGGGGAATGAGATTCCTTTCTTCCGTTTCTTCTTAAAGCAAGAGCTTATTTATGTGCCGTTATTAGGCCTGTGTTGGTGGGCGCTTGAATACCCATTTATGAAGCGCCACAGCAAGGAAGAGATTGCTAAAGATCCTTCCCTAAAAGGCAAAGACATTGAAACCACGCGTATTGCCTGTGAGCGCTATAAAGGCCATCCCGTTACGGTGATGAACTTTATGGAAGGTACGCGCTATACCGCCAAAAAAGCCGCCAAGTCGTCTTATCAGTATTTGATTAATCCGAAAGCCGGTGGCGTAGCGTTTGTATTGAATGCGATGGGTGAGCAAATCCATAGCCTGCTCAATGTCACCATCATTTACCCACAAGGTGTGCGGGAGCTTTGGGATTATCTCTGTGGCCGTTTGCCTGAGATTCGCATCTTGGTAAAAGAAACCAAAATCCCAGCGCAGTTTTTAGGCGGCAATTATCAAGAAGACCCAGAGTACAAAGCTAATTTTCAGGCTTGGGTAACCGAGTTGTGGGAAGAGAAGGATCAGCTGATTGCTGAGCAAATCAATGAGGCAAAGTTGTAATGGCAGGTCGAGCTCAGCGTATTGAAGCGGCCGTGACCGCGGCACTCAATCCTAGTTTTATTCAGCTAGAAGACGAGTCGCATAAACACTCCGTACCAGAAGGCGCCGAGTCGCATTTCAAATTAGTTTGCGTGAGCGAAGCCTTTGCCGGTTTGATGCCGGTGCGCCGTCACCAAAAGGTATACGGCGAATTGCAGTCTGAGTTAGACGGTGGTTTGCATGCCTTGGCGTTGCATTTGTACACGCCAGAAGAATGGGCGATGCAGCAACAGGCGCCTGCATCGCCAGACTGCAAGGGCGGCAGTAAAGCTGGCTGATCAAAGGCCCCTTGGTGGCCAACTCTTTACGAGGGAGCAGTACCTCAATCCAATGATTGAGCATGGTTGCGTGTCTGCCGAAAAGGGCTGGCATGCGCTACCAGAGGCATCGGGTCTTTATCTAAAAGAGCATAGTTGGGGCGAGTTCGTTTTTGACTTCGCCTGGGCTAATGCCTATGCCCAGCATGGCCTTAACTATTACCCCAAGCTCGTTAGCTGCGTGCCGTTTACGCCAGTGGCTGGCCCGCGCTTGGTATTGCCGCCGAATGAGTTAGAAAGCTTGGCGCAGACCAGGGGCTGCAGTTCGGCACATGCGCTGTTTTGCGTGCCTGATGAAGTCGAACAGTTGTCATCAGCAAACTGGCTGCGCCGTGAAGATGTGCGTTTTGTTTGGCATAACCAAGGCTACTCAGCGTTTTCCGATTTCTTATCGGCGCTATCGCAAAAGAAATCTAAGAACATCAAACGTGAACGCCGTCGGGTGGCGGAAGCCGAGGTGGAAATCGAATGGCTGGCGGCAGCTGATTTGCCCGCAAGCGATTGGCCTCGGCTCTATCAACTTTATGCCAGCACCTATGCCATGCGTGGCCAAGAGCCTTATCTCAATATGCCTTGCTTAAAAGCATGGGCGGCTAACTTTGGCGAGCGTTTGCAGTTTTGCCTAGCGCGACATGATGGTGAGCTGATTGCGATGGCGTTCTTTTTTGTGGACGGCGATACGCTCTATGGCCGCCATTGGGGAGCGGCGGCAGATTTTCATAGCCTGCATTTTGAGCTGTGTTATTACCAAGGCATTGAATACGCGATTGCCAATGGCTTGCAGCGCTTTGATGCGGGTGTGCAAGGCGGCCACAAATTGGCGCGGGGTTTTGACCCAGAAGTAAGCGTGTCTATGCATTGGATTGCGCATGAGGGTTTTCGTGCCGCCATCGCTCGCTGGTTGAGCCAAGAACGTGACGCGGTGGCCGAACAATGCGCTGCAATCGACGAGCATTCGGCTTACAAAAACAGCCATCGCAGCATTACTTTATAATGCGCGCCGCGGGCTTAAGTCCGCACAACATTTTTTAACTTTGTTGGCCGTTTACGTCGGCCGGGACAGAGCAGATGACAATCTCAAACATTCAAGGCGACCACAGCATTGTGGTGGCTGCTCTCTATAAATTTGTAAGCCTGCCGGACTTTGCTGAAATCAAAGAGCCGTTGTTGGCCGTATGCAACGAGCACGACATTAAAGGCACCTTGCTACTAGCTCACGAGGGCATTAATGGCACCGTATCGGGTAGTCGTGAAGGCATTGACGCCATGCTGGCGTGGCTGAAAAGCGATGAGCGCTTGGTCGATCTGGAGCACAAAGAAAGCTATACCGACGAGATGCCGTTTCTGCGCATGAAGGTAAAGCTGAAAAAAGAAATCGTCACCATCGGCATTCCTGAAGTCAGCCCGACCAAAACCGTTGGCACCTATGTGCGCGGCAAAGAATGGGATGCGTTATTGGATGACCCGGATGTGGTGGTGATCGACACGCGTAACGAATACGAATATGCGGTGGGCACTTTTGAAAATGCGGTAAACCCACATACCGATACCTTCCGCGAATTTCCGGATTATGTGCGCCAAAACCTAGACCCGAAAAAGAATAAGAAAGTCGCGATGTTCTGCACTGGTGGTATCCGCTGTGAGAAAGCCAGCAGCTTTATGCTGGAAGAAGGTTTTGAGGAAGTCTTTCACCTCGAAGGCGGCATTCTGAAATATCTAGAAGAAGTGCCACCAGAAGAGCAAAAGTGGGAAGGCGAGTGTTTTGTATTTGATGAGCGCGTGACAGTTGATAGCGAGCTGAATCAAGGCAAGTACGATATGTGTCATGCCTGTCGTATGCCGATCACCAAAGAAGATCAGCAGCGCCCAGAGTTTGAAGCGGGCGTGTCATGCCATCACTGCATTGACCAGCGTACCGAGGCGCAAAAAGCTGCCGCACGTGAGCGCGAAAAGCAGATGCAGTTAGCGGAAAAACGCGGCGAGCAGCATATTGGCGTTGCTCACGGTGCCGGCAGTAAAGGCGGCACCGGCCCTAAGCCGCAAGCTGTTCAGAGTTAGACGGCCGAACGCTACGCTTCGTTAATAACGGAGACGAGGCGGTTACGGCCTTGTGTTTTGGCGTCGTAGAGCGCGTCGTCTGCCGCTTTTAACATGTCGTCGCCATCAAAGGGTGCGTAGCTCCAGGCTACGCCAGCGCTGGTTTTGACTTCGGTAACGCCATTCAGGTTGCGGCGTCCAAACTTTGCTACGGCGCTACGCATTTGCTCAACGGCTTCGTTGATATCTTCCTGCGCGCAGCCTGTCCAAACAGCAACAAATTCATCACCGCCGTAACGTGCGAGTAATGCAGGCCGCAGTTCGGCACCGCTAGCTAAGCCTTCTGCAACAGCTTGAATAACACGGTCGCCAAACTGGTGGCCATGTTCGTCGTTATGCGACTTGAAGTGGTCTACATCCAGCATCATTACGCCCATGCTGTGGCCATGCAGGTTGCAGTCTTTCACCATCTGGCGATAGGAAAGGTCGAAATAACGACGGTTGTTAAGGCTGGTTAAACCATCACGCTCAGCGACTTCGTTAAGCAGCTGTGCGCGTAAAAAACCACCGCGTACGGTGTATTCCAAACCCCAAGCTGCAGAGGCACCGACGGCTAAAGCCGACACTAAAAACAGTGCGTGTTGGCCTAGATCGATAGCGTCGTAGTCGAGCATGATCGAGCCGATCAGATACACGCTCACAACGGTGCCAGCTGAGATAACGGCCTCGCGGGTTAGTAGTCCACAAAAGAAGAAGATGTACATCATCACCAAGATGAGGCCCTCGTAGGCGAGGTCAAACCCGAAGCTATAGGCAACTAATACAATCGAGACAATGGATAATCCGCCGACCAGCGAAAAAATCATCGCTAGCGGAAATAGCCAGCGCTTGTACTTGTTGCTACGGGCGAGCGCTAAGCCGCAAATAACGAGCGGTGCAAAAATAATGGCCCGAACCTTCTGTGCAGCAGCGAGCACATCGGCTGGCATGATCAGGAAGTCGTAGACGCTGAAAATGCCGGTCAGGATCAGGGCTAGCAGAAGCGCAATACGAATCTTGCGCATCGACATCGTGCGCCATGTATTACGGAATTCGGTTTCTAGCTCATGATTTTCAAAGCCAAAGCCGCTGTAACCGTCCAGAATTTGCTGCGCATAGCGAGACCGCGATGCGGTGATCACGTGACTAAGTGTGTCTGCAGTATCCACTGATTTACCCCGGAGAATATATCAGTCCATTCTAGAGCATGCTGAGAGTCAAATCAGCACTTAACTAAGCTCAATCGGTGGCTTTGTCTTTTGCAGAACTAAACAGTTGGTTTCTGCCGTTTTCCTTGGCGCCGTATAGCGCTTTGTCGGCTTCTTCCAAAATATATTCAGGGTCGGCGGGTGGATATAACCACGCCAACCCGGCGCTAGTTGTTACACCTTTGTTCAAGTCGGCGCAGTGTTTACGCATGGATTCAATTGAGCTTTCAATATCAGCTTTTGAATTGCCTACCCAAACTGCAACGAACTCATCGCCGCCGTAACGGGCTAATAAGGCGGGCTTACGTAAACAGCCCTGTGCTAGGCCTTTACCTGTTCTGCGAATAACGTTGTCACCGGCTTGGTGGCCTTCGCCGTCGTTTACGGCTTTGAAGTGATCGATGTCCATCATCATCACACCAATGCTTTTGCCGTCTTTGTTTGCGGTACGAATCAGTTCTTTGTAGGCATGATCAAAGTAGTGGCGGTTGTTAAGGCCGGTGAGCGAGTCACGTTCGGCGAATTCGTTGATGAGTCGTGACGTTAGAAAGGTGCTGCGAATGCTACGTTCTAAACTACCGGCGGCGCCAATACCTACGATCATAAAGGTCACAAGGTAAATGCCATGGTGGCTGATGATGTCACCAGGTGCTTCTACAGCGTATAGCCCTGACAAATAGCAAAGTGTGATTAAGAACGAACTAAAGGCGGCCTCGTAAGTAAGTAGGCGACAGAAGAAGAAAGCGTAAAAAATCGCTACCAGCATGCCCTCGTAAGGTTTGCTGAAGTCGTTTTGTAGCGCAATCATCACCATGGTGCCCATGCAAATGCCAGCAAAAACAGGCATTAAAAAGGCGACGGGGAATATCCAGCTGCGGAAACGTTCGAGGTTATTG
>JAPPPA010000014.1:0-5606 GCA_028817755.1 Gammaproteobacteria bacterium
TCTTTTGGCACCGAGAAAACCACATTTTCTGGCGTACCAACAACCTCATCAGCGGTTTTACCGCCCCAATCTTGGAGTTGCTGAATAACACGCTTAACCAGCACTTCTGGAGCCGATGCCCCCGCCGTTAGCCCAACAGACTGAACACCATCAAACCAATCTTGATGCATATCTTCTGGGCCATCAATCAAATAACCAGCAACACCACGTTCAACGGCAATTTCACGTAAACGATTAGAGTTTGAGCTGTTACGCGAACCAACAACCAATAACACATCAACGTCTTTTACCAATTGCTTCACGGCATCTTGTCGATTTTGTGTGGCGTAGCAAATATCGTCTTTACGCGGGCCAGACACAGCCGGGAAACGCTTACGCAGCTCATCAATCACAACCGAGGTGTCATCTACTGAAAGCGTGGTTTGGGTTACATATGACAGGCTCTCAGGATCTTTGACATCCAAACCCCAAACATCGTCCGGCGCTTCCACCAGATGCATGCGCCCACCACTTTTAGCCTCAAACTGCCCCATCGTACCTTCTACTTCGGGGTGCCCTTTGTGGCCAATCAGGACAACATCACGATTTTCTTTGGAGTACTTGACGACCTCAATATGCACCTTGGTTACCAACGGGCAAGTTGCATCAAATACCTGTAAGCCTCGGCGTTTTGCTTCTTCTTGAACGGCCTTCGACACGCCATGCGCGCTGAAAATCACTGTGGCGTCATCCGGCACCTCATCCAGCTCTTCTACGAAGACAGCACCCATGTCACGAAGGCGGTTCACTACAAAACGGTTATGCACCACCTCGTGACGCACATAAATCGGGGCACCTAGCGCCTGAATCGCGCGCTCTACTATTTCAATAGCGCGATCAACGCCCGCACAAAAACCACGCGGATTGGCTAGCAAAATATCCATTACTTGCCCTCTTCTTCCGGCACTGCACGGAAAGAATCCAAAATCAATAAGGCCGCACCGGTGACGATGGCAATGTCAGCGATGTTAAAAGCAGGCCAATGGTATTCGCCAATATGAAAGTCTAGAAAATCAACCACATAGCCTAGCGCAACGCGATCGATCACATTTCCCAAGGCACCACCAATCACTAGGCACAGCCCAATACAGAGCATGTAATTGTCTTTTGGCACCAGCCGCAACCAAACCATTACAGCCAAGCTCACCACTACACCCAGAATAATGAAGAACCACTGTTGCCAGCCGCCAGCATCCGCTAGAAAGCTGAACGCAGCACCGGTGTTGTGTAAGCGAGTTAAATTGAACCAGCTGGTAATTTCACGCAGGTCATACAAGGCAAATTCTTGGCGGATAGCGCCTTTGGTGAGCTGATCAAGCACAATAATGACTAGGGAAATCCATAGCCAATAGACATTGGTGTTAATCAGCTTTTTCGCTTCGGCCATCTTTCCTTACCTTTGGCTTATGCAAACAAACGCTGCTCACCAGCGCCGTCTATGTTCTCTACGCAACGACCACAGAGTGTTGGGTGCTCATCGTGTTGGCCTACGTCTTCACGACGATGCCAGCAACGCTCACATTTCTCAGCCTCGCTAGCGGTCACCTCTGCGGTCAATTCGCCTTCGGCTTTCACCAAGGTTGCGTCAGAGGTAATAAACACAAAGCGTAGTTCATCGCCTAGCGTTTGCATGGCGTCATAAGCCGCGCCATTGGCGCTTACAGTGACTTTGGCATCCAAACTGCCGCGAATATCACCGGCTTTACGCGCTTCTTCTAGTGACTTACTCACTACTTCACGTGCTTCGCGCACGCCATCCCAGCCATTCGCATCTAATGCGCCAGTATCCCCTACCGCAGGAATATCCCACCAAGTCGCGGCAAATACGGAGCCATCACGCTCGCCCGGCAAGAACGCCCAAGCCTCATCAGCGGTAAAGCTCAAAATCGGTGCCAGCCAACGCAACATCGCTTCTGCCACGTGATACATCGCAGTTTGGCCAGAGCGGCGTGCTTTTGAGTCTGCCGCCAAGGTGTAAACACGGTCTTTCAGAATATCTAGGTAGAAACCACCTAAATCGACTGAGCAGAAACGGTGCACATCTTGGTAAATGCTATGAAACTCATAACGCTCATAAGCGTCTTTCACCTTGTCTTGCAGCTTGGCTGCTTCAAGTAACAACCAACGGTCTAGCTCGAGCATTTCGTCAGCCGCTACGGCATGTTCGGCCGGATCAAAACCATCTAAGTTCGATAGCAAATAACGCAAAGTGTTACGCATACGGCGATAAGAGTCCGCCACGCGGTTCAGAATCTCATCCGACACCGTCATTTCATTGCGGTAATCGGTCGCGGCCACCCATAAGCGCAGCACATCAGCGCCGAGGCTATTCATGACCTTCTGCGGCGCAACCACATTGCCGATAGATTTCGACATTTTGCGGCCGTCTTTATCCACGGTGAAACCGTGAGTCAGCACTTCACGATAAGGCGCCTTGCCGGTCATCGCTACCGACGTCAGCAATGAAGACTGGAACCAACCACGGTGCTGGTCAGAGCCTTCTAAATACAAGTCAGCCGGACGTGTTAGCTCGTCACGCGCTTCTCCCACGCAGTGGTGCACCACACCAGAGTCAAACCACACATCAAGAATGTCGGTGACTTTTTCGTAATCTTCGGCTTCTTTGCCCAGCAACTCAGCTGGGTCTAAATCAAACCAAGCGTCGATAGAACCGGTTTCAACGCGATCAGCAGCCTGATTCATCAACTCGGCTGAGTTCGGGTGTAAAGCACCGGTATCTTTATGCACAAACAACGCTACGGGCACACCCCAGGTACGCTGGCGCGAAATACACCAGTCAGGGCGGTTTTCAACCATGCCATCAATACGCTCTTGGCCCCATTCTGGTAGCCAAGTCACGTTCTTAATTTCTTCTTGTGCGTCTTTACGCAAATCCGCCGCGTCCATGCTAATGAACCACTGCGGTGTCGCACGGAAAATAACCGGCGACTTATGACGCCAGCAATGCGGGTAACTGTGCTCAAACTCTACATGCTTCACCAAGGCGCCGCGCTCACCTAGCACCTCGATTACTTTCGGGTTCGCTTTTAAAACGTGCTCGCCCGCCACATACTCAACGTGATCAGAGAACACGCCGTCACCGCGTACACCGTGCTCAACGGGCAAGTTGTAATGACGACCGGCGTTGTAATCTTCTACACCGTGCCCTGGCGCGGTATGTACTGCGCCAGTACCTGCGTCCAAGGTAACGTGGTCACCCAGAATAATAGGCACTTGGCGTGCTTCTAGCGGATGCTGAAGCTGTTGATGCTCTAAAGCAGAGCCTTGGCAACGGCCTAGCACTTTAGAGTTTTCTACACCCCAGCGGCTTAGTACGTCGTCCAACAAACCTTGTGCAAGCACTAGTGTTTCTGGGCCTGCACCAAGGTCTAACTCAACCAAGGCATATTCCAACTCAGCGTTTAACGCCACCGCTTGGTTAGCTGGCAAGGTCCATGGCGTGGTGGTCCAAATCACAGCGGAAACCGGCAATGTCGTTTCTACACCAAATGCAGCTGCCACGGCTGCGGCATCTACGGCCGCAAAACGCACATCAATCGCTGGCGAGGTCTTATCTTTGTATTCCACCTCGGCCTCAGCCAAAGCCGAGCGGCAATCAAAACACCAGTGCACGGGCTTATGACCAGCTTGCAAGTGACCGCGCTCAATCATCTGTGAGAACGCACGCAACTGGTTGGCTTCAAACTTAGGATCAAGCGTTAGGTATGGGTTATCCCAATCACCTAATACGCCAAGACGAACGAAGTCTGTCTTCTGCTTTTCAACCTGCTTGCCCGCGTACTCGCGGCACTTCTGGCGAAACCCAGTGGCATCGACTTTGTTGCCAACGCGACCAATTTTCTTTTCTACCTGCTGCTCAATCGGTAGGCCGTGGCAGTCCCAGCCGGGTACGTAAGGCGCATCAAAACCACTGATGGTTTTTGACTTAACAATAATGTCTTTGAGGATTTTATTAACAGCGTGGCCAATGTGAATATCGCCATTGGCGTACGGCGGGCCGTCTTGCAGCACAAACTTAGGCGCGCCTTCGCGGGCCTTGCGTAGCTCGCCATAAAGATCAGCTTCTTGCCAACGCTTCACCGTATTCGGCTCGCGCTGCGCCAAGTTTGCTTTCATCGGAAATGCCGTTTTCGGCAAGTTCAGTGTGTGTTTATATTCACTCACGCTTTAATAATCACTTTCTAGTATTAATCGCGGCTAACTCAGTCGTAAGCTAGTCCGGTAACAATCCAAATAGTCGCGCGCCCTGCTCAACATCATCAGCAATGGCGGCGGTTAACTCTTCTAAACAAGCAAACCGCTGCTCTGGACGAATAAATTCAGAAAACTCTACGGTTAGACGCTGGCCATATACATCGCCATTCCAACCAATTAAATGCACTTCTAAGCGCTGTTCAACGCCATTCACCGCGGGCCGTGTACCCAGGTTTGCCACACCCGGCAAAAAGGGCTCACCCGAATTCTTTACGCCATAAACTTTGACCGCATACACGCCTTGCAACGGCAACTTGCTACGCGCAAAGCCAATATTGGCGGTTGGGAACCCCAACTCGCGCCCGAGCTTGTCGCCATGAACAACACGCCCTTGAATGCTATACGGTCGGCCAAGCAATGCTTCGGCAGCACGCAAATCAGCGCAAGCTAAGCAATCCCTTACCGCTGTCGAGCTAATACGCTCTTGGCCACTCACCACCGTTTGCGTATCCAACACTTCAAAACCTTGAGCGGCACCCGCCGTACGCAACATCGCAGCATCACCACAACGCCCAGCACCAAAACGGAAGTCATCACCAATGACTACCGCTTTCACGTTCAGGCCTTGAACCAAAACGTTTTCAATAAACTCGTCAGCGCTTAATGCCGAGAACGCCTTGCTAAAGCGTTGGACCAGCATATAGTCAACGCCCAGCTGCGCTAATAGCTGCGCTTTCTCACGAAAGTTAGACAGGCGCGAAGGTGCATTGTCTTGGTCAAAAAACTCACGCGGCGTTGGCTCAAAGCACATCACGACCAAAGGCACATTGAGGTCTTTGGCCTTTTCAGCCAAACGCGCCAAAACCGCCTGATGTCCTTTATGCACACCATCGTAGTTACCCAAAGTAACTACACAGCCTTGAGCTGTTTCAGGTGTGTTGTGATAGCCCCGAATTATTTTCATTACTGCTGAAGTGCCGTTAAGAAATGAATAGCCGCGCAAGGCGCGAAGTATAACGGTTAACGGCAGCTGCCTTAAGCCCTTTAGGCCCGTGCAGCCAACAATTGTCTAGGTCTAATACCTAGTAGCACCAAAACCGCAAAATAAATCACTGCTGCGGGCACAATAATGCCGAATAGCCATGTAACGCGATCTATCAACGCCGCTTCTATCCACCAAGCCAAATCAGGCTTTAATAGCAAAATAAACACTGCCATCGCCGCCGCCGCAGACAGTAATTGAACGGCAAATTTGAGCCAGCCCTGCTGTGGCATATACACCTGTTGAATACGCAAACCGCGATACAGCAAACCCGCAGTCACAAACGCACCACAAATAGTCGCCAACGCTA
>JAPPPA010000014.1:5616-6076 GCA_028817755.1 Gammaproteobacteria bacterium
CCATTGGCACGACAAACCCGACATTCAACACCATGTTAGTTCCCAGCGCAGCAATACCAAATCGCACCGGGGTTTTAGTGTCTTGGCGAGCAAAGTAACCCGGCACCAACACCTTCACTAAAGAGAAACCCAACAAGCCAAAGCCATAGGCCCACAACGACCAGCGCGCCATATAGACGTCATGGCCATCAAACTCGCCATACTGAAACAAAGTCGCCAACATTGGGCCAGCCAACAAAACCACGCCAACAGACGCTGGCACCGCCACCAACAGGCACAATCGCAAAGCCCAATCAATTTTGGCGCTAAATGCGGCCTTATCATCAGCTACATGATCACGCGACAAGCTCGGCAAAATAACCGTACTCAGCGCAATCGCGAAAATACCCAGCGGAAATTCCATCAAACGGTCTGAGAAGTAAAGCCAGCTAACACTGCCCGCCACCAGAAAAGACGCCAT
>JAPPPA010000207.1:0-4436 GCA_028817755.1 Gammaproteobacteria bacterium
ACGACATTATCGACCTCGGCATCAGCATCTTAATGAAGTGTGCGCCACTCTGCAACAGCGTGATCCCATTGCTCGTCAGTCGGGCCATAAGGACGGCCTTTGACGTAATCGATCGTGGTTTGGTCAACGGCGACCATGCCGGCACGCGCACCGCCTTCAATCGCCATATTGCAGACGGTCATCCGGCCTTCCATGCTCAGCGCTTCAATCGCTTCACCGGCAAACTCAATCGCGTAGCCAGTGCCACCAGCGGTGCCGATTTCACCAATAATGGCTAGAACAATATCTTTAGCAGTAACGCCAGCGCCAACGTTGCCGTTTACACGTACCAACATCGACTTAGATTTCTTTTGCACCAAACACTGCGTGGCGAGCACGTGCTCGACTTCCGAGGTGCCAATGCCAAACGCCAAAGAACCAAAGGCACCATGCGTAGCAGTATGTGAATCACCACACACCACGGTCATGCCTGGCAGTGTTGCGCCCTGCTCTGGGCCTACTACGTGAACAATGCCTTGGCGTAGGTCATTCATTTTGAATTCGGTAATACCAAACTCGTCACAGTTCGCGTCAAGCGCGTCTACCTGTGCTTTTGAAATAGGGTCTTTGATACCGTTTACGCGGTCTGCAGTAGTTGGCACGTTATGGTCAGCCACTGCCAGATTGGCATTCAGCTTCCACGGCAGGCGATTAGCCATACGCAGGCCTTCAAATGCCTGAGGTGATGTCACCTCATGTACCAAATGACGATCGATATAAATTAGCGAAGCACCGTTTTCGTCGGTGTCCACCAAATGCATATCCCATAATTTGTCGTAAAGCGTTTTGCCGCCCATAACCTAATAAACCGCGTAGTAACGTGTCGTAAAAACCTGAAACACGAAAAGCCTGTAAGAACCACGTTCTAACAGCCTCTTTCATTGTTTTTTGGGGTTGCGAATTCTACAGGCTAGCGCGCCGAAAACCTAGCCACGCGAGGCCTAAACCTAGTAGTGCGATAGCGGAAGCGATAGCAAAGGTTGCCTCTGCCCCTACACCTTCCCACGCATGGCCCATTGCATAAGAGCCAATCGCGCCGCCCAAGCCGAAACTAACGCTGCTGTAGAGGCCTTGGCCACGAGCATCTAAGCCGCCTTTGAAATAACGATGCACCAACTGAATGGCCGCGGCGTGATACACGCCATAGGTAATGGCATGAAGGGTTTGCGCGAATAGCACCGCGGTAAGCGTTTCCGGCAACCATGCCGTAATTTGCCAACGGACCGCGGTAATAACCAGCGAAAACAGCAATAAGGTTTCCGCACTCCAGCGCCGCAGTAGTCGGCCAGTTACCCAGAACACCAAAATCTCCGCAATCACACCCAGCGACCACAGCCCACCAATGGCAGCACCGCTATAACCGTGTTGCTCCATCCAGAGCGAGTAAAAGGTGTAATAAACCGCATGGCTCACCTGCATTAGGCAAACCGCAACAAACAATCCAATCACTGCGGGTTGTTTGAGCACTTGCCATAAATCGCGTTTAGATGATTGGTCGTGATCAGCGTCGCTAATCGGCACCCACCAAGCCGCGATGGCGATTAATAGCAAGCTCGGCCAAACCAAGGCTGGCATTTGGATATAGCAAATACGTTCGAGAATTTCGCCGCACAGCAGAACCGCGACAACGAAACCAATCGAACCCCAAGCGCGCAAACGCCCGTACTCGTCGTGGTCTTGCCCCAAATACCTCAGGGTAACAGCTTCAAACTGCGGCAAGGTCGCATTCCAAAACCATCCCATCGCCGCCAGCATCAATGCCATTTGCCAAAAAGTGTCGGCTACATAGACCCAGATAAACGACAGCAACGCCAAGGCGCTGGTTAGGCGGATGATTTGAACGGGTTGGTTACGTTTATCAGCCACCCAGCCCCAGAAGTTGGGCGAAATGACACGCGTTGCCAGTAAAACGGCGAGCAACTCGCCAATCTCAACCGGTGAAAAGCCCTTGGCCTGCAAATACAGCGGCCAAAACGGCAGAAACAGGCCGAGGATAATGAAGTTGAAGAAATAGAAGCTCGCAAGCCGCCGTAAGGGCTTACCTTGCTGCGAGCTTGGCATGCTTTAAGGCGCTTCCGCCGGAATAACTGGTGTACTTACCTGCACATCAGCGTTCTGAGCGCGCTGACGCAAAATTTGGTCAATCAATACCAATGCCATCATCGCTTCAGCAATTGGGGTGGCACGAATACCCACGCATGGATCGTGACGACCTTTGGTGCGAA
This sequence comes from Gammaproteobacteria bacterium, assembly GCA_028817755.1. Lineage (GTDB taxonomy): Bacteria > Pseudomonadota > Gammaproteobacteria > JAPPPA01 > JAPPPA01 > JAPPPA01. The sequence goes on from JAPPPA010000207.1 coordinate 2,265, forward strand.
CCTCGGTAGGATTGCCATCAATATCAATGGTTTGGCCCGGCAAATGAATGCTCGATGTTGGCTTAAGTGCAATGTGCGCAATCACATCTTGACCCGAAGAAATACCACCCAACACACCGCCAGCGTGATTAGACGTAAAACCTTCTGGCGTAAGTTCATCACGGTTCTCAGTGCCTTTTAGATTAACCACGCCAAAGCCGTCACCAATCTCAACGCCTTTTACGGCATTAATACTCATCAACGCTTGTGCCAATTCTGCATCCAAGCGATCAAAGATAGGCTCACCGATGCCTGGTGGTACGCCCTTCGCAATCACCGTGATCTTGGCACCAATAGAGTCACCAGACTTACGCAGTGCCTGCATATAGTCTTCCAGCTCTGGAATCTTGCTGGCTTCGGCACAGAAGAACGGGTTGTCATTCACAATGCTGAGGTCTTCACCTGCACATTCAATCGGCCCAAGCTGGCTCATATAGCCTTGAACAGTAATGCCGTAACGTTCCTCTAGCCATTTTTTGGCGATGGCGCCTGCAGCAACGCGCATAGCCGTTTCACGGGCAGACGAACGACCGCCGCCGCGATAATCACGGAAGCCATATTTTTGGTGATAGGCATAATCCGCGTGCGCTGGGCGGAACAAGTCTTTAATGTCGGAATAATCTTTGCTGCGCTGATCTTGGTTACGAATCAACAAACCAATTGGCGTACCGGTGGTTTTGCCTTCAAACACACCCGATAGAATTTCAACTTCGTCCGGTTCTTTGCGCTGGGTAACAAACTTCGACTGGCCCGGCTTACGGCGATCCAATTCTTTTTGTAAATCTTCTGCGCTGATTTCTAAACCCGGAGGGCAACCATCAACCACGCAGCCAAGCGCTGGGCCGTGACTTTCACCAAAGGTAGAAACAACAAAGAGTTTGCCGAAGCTATTGCCAGACATCTATCTATAAACCTTCTATCAACTCGTCGAGCGAGTCATCTGAAAAATCATTTTTATGCGCCACGAGTTGCTCGCGGCTTAATGTATATACACCCGCGCCGCCATTGGTGAATTCAATCCACTCAAACGGCACTTCTGGGAAACAGTTTGCCAGATACTCGTCGGTATTACCGACTTCAATAAACACGCGACCACCCTCTGCGAGGAATTCCGGCGCTTGTAGCATCATAGGGATAACCAAATCCAAACCATCTTCACCCGCAACCAAGCTCATCTCAGGCTCACGGTGATATTCGGCAGGCAGCGCGTCATATTCCCACTGCGGCACGTAAGGCGGGTTAGACAAAATTAAGTCGTAGGGCCCTTCGGCATTAGTAAAGAGATCAGACTCAATCGCTCGCACCCTGCCCTCTAGCCCATGCCTTGCAATATTGCTGCGTGCGACATCCAAGGCGTCAGGCGACAAGTCGATAATATCAACCTGCGCTTCAGGAAAGTTGATTGCTGCAGCAATGCCCATGCAACCAGAGCCGCAACATAAATCCAACACCCGCTTAGGCGGCTCTGCCAACCAGGGTTTGAATTTGTTCAGAATCAACTCTGCAAATGGTGAACGCGGCACGATTACGCGCTCATCCACATTAAACGGCACGCCTGCAAACCAGCACTCACCTAACAAATAGGCTGCCGGTTTACGCGAGCTAACGCGCTCTTGCACAAGCTTTTGTATACGTTCTGACTGCTCTGGTTCAACCGACTGAGCCAGCTGTTCATCTGCGGCTTCCCAGTCAATGCTCAAGGCCCCTAGCACCAACCAACGGGCTTCTTGTTCCGCCGACTCGGTGCCGTGTCCAAAATAAAGAGGTTGATTGGTAAGCGCGAGCTGCGCTTGCTCAATAAGCTGGGTAACTGTCATAGCGCTATTCTAGCCTTTGCGGCCTATTTATTGGGCTTTTTCGGGTACAAACAAAATAGCAGTTGATATACACAACAAACTGCATAAACTGCGCGCATGACTACCCCGAATCCTTTATCTGTGGGCCTATCAACACCCCACAAGCAGCGCGGCATCGCCCTAACCACTTATATCCTTGTTATTGGGATCGCCCTTTTTCTTGGCGTAGCGCTCGGCTGGCTTAGCCAAGGCAATAACAGCCATGAAGTCAAAGCAACGGTATTACCCGAAAGCCGTCCAATACAGCAATTTGAATTACAAAACACCCAAAACGCCT
>JAPPPA010000207.1:4446-6044 GCA_028817755.1 Gammaproteobacteria bacterium
GGACATGGGTGTTCTTTGGCTTTACGCATTGTCCTGATGTTTGCCCAGGCACACTGGCAGCAATGCGAGACACCATGCCATTGATCCAAGGCGACAAACCCGGCGTACTATTTATCTCGCTTGACCCAGAGCGCGACACGCTCGATAAACTGGGCGAATACACCAAGTGGTTTAACCCGTCATTCGAAGCTGCCACAGGCGATATCCCATCACTTAACAAAGCCGCACAAGCAATGGGGATTGCTTGGAGTAAGGTAGAAGATGAAAACAGCGACAATTATCAAATTGCGCACACCTCTTGGGTCATTCTGCTGAACCCAAGTGCACAAATTCAGGCTTGGTTTTCGCCGCCACACTTGCCACAAGAAATGGCACAAGACTTTATGGCGATTCGCGACAACCACCAACCGGCCAACTAGGAAAAGAACATGAGCAAGAAGCCAAAAGCCAACATTATTGATTACAGCTTTAGCGCACCGCAGTACCTACTGCCACACCAAGCGCTATCTAAGGTTATGCATCGCGCTACACGTAGCCGGTTGAAACCGTTTAAATCTGCAGTCATTAGCGGCCTTACTCATATCTACGGCATTAACATGCAAGAAGCCGAGCATCAGAACCGCAAAAGCTATAACAGCGTTAATGCGTTTTTTACTCGCGCGCTCAAATCCGGGGTTCGAGAAATTGATGCCGATCCTGAAGCCGTTGTATCTCCGGTAGATGGAACAGTAAGTGAAGCAGGCCCCATTCACGATCAACAAATCATCCAAGCCAAAGGCCGCGACTACACCGTATTGGACTTACTAGCCGGTGACAAAGCGCTCGCCGACCAGTTTAAAGACGGTGATTTTGCAACGATTTACCTTTCGCCTAAGGACTACCACCGCATCCATATGCCTTGCGATGGCAGCCTACAAAGCATGCGCCACGTACCTGGCCGCTTATTTAGCGTAAACCCACGTACCACACGCTCTGTACCTCGCTTATTTGCACGCAACGAACGCGTTATTAACGTATTCGAAACCGAGTTTGGCCCTATGGTGCTGATCATGGTTGGTGCCATTTTTGTATCCAGCATGGAAACCGTATGGCACGGCGAAGTGAACACCACCCGTAAAGGCAATGTGCGCGAGTGGCAATACGACGGCAGCCTTAAACTCGCCAAAGGCGATGAAATGGGCCGCTTTAATATGGGCTCTACCGTCATCTTGCTTTACCCCAATGGCGCTGTAGAACAAAACAGCGTAATGGAACCGACACAAACTCTGCGCCTTGGTCAGCGTATTGCGGATTTGGTGTAAGCATGTCTGAAGCGGCTTTAGAACAACGCATTGTTATTCATAAAGTCGGCAGCTATGAGGCGCTAACGCTCGAACACTATTCAGCCAACGCGCCCGCAGCACAAGAAGTCAGCATCCAAGTGCACGCTTCCGGCGTGAACTACGCCGACTGCGTTATTCGCATGGGGCTGTACAAGTCCGCGAATGAACTACACGGCTACCCAATCACTCCAGGGTTTGAAGTCGCAGGCGAAGTCACGGCAATCGGTAACGAAGTCACTGACTTTAAAGTCGGCGACCGCGTTATCGGTATTACCT
>JAPPPA010000004.1 GCA_028817755.1 Gammaproteobacteria bacterium
AACCGGCGACCTCAACCTTGGCAAGGTTGCGCTCTACCAACTGAGCTATTCCCGCATCTGCTAGGGCTTAACTGCCTCAGCAACGGCCGCGTATTCTAGAGATTTCGCCTTTGCCGTCAATAGCTTTTTAGTAATTTTTTGGAAATAAATTCAAATAAACGCTGTGTTGTATAAAACTTCACCAGTTGCCAAGCGAGCGCTTGGTCGGCACACTGCAACAAAGCTCAAGAAAGCAATATTCAATAATGGATGAGATTTCACCAACACCACTGCGATTTGTAACTGCGGCGTCCCTGTTTGATGGGCACGACGCGGCGATCAATATCATTCGTCGGTTACTGGTGCAAAAGGGCGCTGAGGTTGTGCATTTGGGACACGACCGCTCTGTGGATGAAATCGTAACGGCTGCTATTGACGAGGACGCGCACGGTATTGCCGTGAGTTCTTATCAGGGCGGCCACATTGAATTCTTTAGCTACATGATTGACCTGCTCAAAGAGCGTGGTGCCAGCCACATAAAAGTCTTTGCAGGTGGCGGTGGCGTTATTGTTGCCGATGAAATTGAGCAGCTACAGGCTTACGGTGTCTGCCGTATCTATTCGCCACATGACGGGCAAGCGCTTGGTCTGGAAGGCATGATTGATGACATGCTCGCGCGTGCGACCGCGAAATATAAGGGCGCTCCAGCTGGGTTGTTTACGAAATCTAGAGAAGATCGTGCTGCGCTGTCGCGCTTAATTACCTTGGTTGAACTGGGTAAGGCTTCTAGCGAACTGCTGGACTGGACCGAGAGTGTGCCGGTATTGGGTATTACCGGTACCGGCGGTGCGGGTAAGTCCTCTTTAACAGATGAACTTATCCGCCGCTTTCGAATAGATCAGCAAGACAAGCTAAAAATTGCGTTGTTGGCAGTGGATCCGACTCGGCGTAAAACCGGGGGCGCTTTGCTAGGGGACCGTATTCGCATGAATGCGAATAGTCACCCGAATATTTATGTGCGCTCTTTGGCTACACGCCAAGGCGGCGTAGAGCTGTCTGACGCCGTACCGCAAGCTATTCAATGCTGTGCGGCGGCTGATTTTGATTTGGTGATCGTAGAGACAGCCGGCATTGGTCAGGGCGACGCGGCCATTTCTGAGTTGGCTGATGTGTCGCTATATGTCATGACGCCAGAGTTTGGTGCCGCCACGCAGCTTGAGAAAATCGATATGCTCGATTTTGCCGATGTGGTGGCGATTAATAAGTTTGATCGCCGCGGTGCGGAAGATGCTTTGCGCGACGTGCGTAAACAAATGCAGCGTAACCAAGCTGCGTTTACGCAAGCGCCAGAAGATATGCCGGTGTTTGGCACCATTGCGTCACAGTTTAATGATCGTGGTGTCACGGCCCTATACCAATATCTAAAGTCGGCTTTAACAGAACGTGGCTTAACGTTGGATGAGGCGCGATTAGAAGCTGAAAGTGATAATCACAGCAGTCAGTCGGCGGCACTTATTCCTACTGGGCAGCAGCGGTATCTAGCGGATATTGCTGAGACAGTACGGAAATATCATGCCGTGACGGTAGAACAAGCTGATTTGGCCGAACAATATCAGCAGTTATGTGCGGCTCAGTCTCTCGCGGGTGTGGATTTGAGTTCAGCGATTGCGGATATAGAACGCCAGCTTTCTGATAGCTCAAAGGCGTTATTAGAAGCTTGGCCTGCGCTTGAGTCTGATTATTCTGGCGAGCAGTACATTTCTATCGTGCGGGGCCGAGAAGTACCGCATGAGCTAAAAACCAAGTCGTTATCTGGTACCGATATTTCACGCATTAGTTTGCCGCGCTATCGAAGCAAAGGTGACTTATTAAGCTGGCTCCGGCGTGAGCACCTGCCAGGACATTTTCCTTATACCGGCGGTGTGTTCGACTTTAAGCGTGAGAATGAAGACCCAACCCGAATGTTTGCAGGCGAAGGCGGCCCTCAGCAAACCAACGCACGCTTTAAATACCTATCAGAAGGCATGGATGCTAAGCGTTTAAGCACAGCGTTTGATTCGGTAACGCTATATGGGCGCAACCCCGATAAGCGGCCCGATATTTACGGCAAAGTCGGTAATTCAGGTGTGTCTATCGCCACGCTGGATGACATGAGGGAGCTTTACGATGGCTTTGATCTCTGTGATCCCGCTACCTCTGTATCGATGACCATTAATGGTCCGGCACCAACAATCTTGGCTATGTTTTTCAATGCCGCGATTGACCAGCAGTTAGATAAGTTTGAGCAGGCTCAAGGACGCCAAGCGTCAGCCCAAGAGCGCCAAGCAATATCCGCAAAAACATTAAACACCGTTAGAGGAACGGTGCAGGCCGATATCTTGAAAGAAGATCAGGGCCAGAACACCTGTATTTTTTCTACTGAATTTTCATTGCGTTGCATGGGCGATATGCAGCAATACTTTATCGAGCAAGAAGTCCGAAATTTCTATTCGGTTTCGATATCTGGCTATCACATTGCTGAAGCGGGGGCGAACCCCATCAGTCAGCTAGCATTCACGCTGGCTAATGGCTTTACCTACGTTGAAGCCTATTTGGCCCGCGGTATGGATATCGACGAGTTTGCGCCGAATCTGTCGTTCTTCTTTTCGAACGGCATGGACCCTGAATATTCCGTACTAGGGCGGGTGGCACGCCGTATTTGGGCCGTAGCGATGCGAGATCGTTATGGCGCCAATGAGCGTAGCCAAAAGCTCAAATACCATATTCAGACCTCTGGTCGTTCTTTGCATGCTCAAGAAATAGCATTTAACGATATCCGTACTACCTTGCAGGCCTTGATTGCTGTTTACGATCACTGCAACAGCCTGCATACCAACGCTTATGACGAAGCGGTCACAACGCCTACAGAAGAATCGGTGCGCCGCGCGTTAGCGATTCAGCAAATCATTAATCATGAGTGGGGTGTTGCGAAGTGTGAAAACCCGAACCAAGGCTCGTTTTATATCGAAGAACTGACGGATTTGGTCGAAGAAGCGGTGTTGTCTGAGTTTGAGCGGATTAATCAGCGTGGTGGGGTGCTAGGCGCGATGGAAACCGGTTATCAGCGCGGCAAGATTCAAGATGAATCGATGCACTACGAGCACCTAAAGCACACAGGTGAGTTACCTATCGTCGGGGTTAATGCATTTTTAGGTAAAGATGAAGAAAAGGCAGAACAGCCGATTCCATTAGTTCGTTCCAGTGAAGATGTTCGCGACGATCAAATTGATCGCTTACAGGCATTTCACCAGCAGCATGCGGATGAATCTAAAGCCGCTTTAATGCAGCTACAAACTGTGTGCTTAGAAGGTGGCAATATCTTTGCTGAACTCATGAATGCTGTGCGTTATTGCTCTTTGGGGCAAATCACCGAATGCCTATTTCATGTTGGCGGGCAGTATCGCCGCAATATGTAGTGAATTATTTCTAATTAAATCGCGTTATCGGCTTCATCCACCGCTCGGTCTATGGCATCATGCGCGCCCACTGCGGGTGTGGTGGAATTGGTAGACACAACAGACTTAAAATCTGTCGACTTCACGGTCGTGCCGGTTCAAGTCCGGCCTCCCGCACCATTACATCAAAGCGTCGCTATTTATAGCGGCGCTTTTTTGTTTGTAAAAAAGGAAACCAGAGTATGGATAAGCAAAAGACAAGAAACTTTGTCGCTAAACATGCTCGCCAACGCCAGCGAGCAACGGTGTTTAAAGACAAAAAGCGCGAAGCTAAAAAGCGGGGCGCTTACAGCAAAAGGCGATTCGGCAGCGAATCGCCTTTTTTATTGCGCGGGTTATTTTTGTTCAGTCTAGACTGAACGTAAAGAATGGTGTTAAATTGAATCCAGTGTCATTTCCCAAGCAAACATTATGGATCCAATAGAACGCTTTATTGAGCAGTCGGCGAATCATGCCGAGGCCGATGGTCTGCCGCGAATCTCTGGCCGAATCATGGCCTATTTCGTGATTAATGGCGGCCCTTATAGCTTTTCTGAGATAGCAGAAAACCTGGAAATTAGCCGCGGTAGTGCGAGTACCAATACACGCTTGCTGCGGGACTTAGGCATTTTGGAGCGTTACCAAAAGCCGGGCAGCCGCCAGGACTATTACGTGCTTGCAGCCCAGCCTTATCAACGCTTGCTGAAAGGCTATATCGCTCGCATGGAAAACAGTGTGACCAATATTAAGCAACTGATGTCGGTGGCCGGCCATGACTTAGAAGCCGATGCGGTGAGCCGCTTGGATGAACTTCGTGATTTCTATGAGTCAGCTATAACCGTTACGGAAACGGCTCTTGCTCAGACTGATGCTGAGCAGTCATAACAATTAGGTAAATGTCATGCTGAAAAGTTTGTATCAAAAACGATCCATTATTGTGGCGAGCTTAATTGCGATTTCTGCGGTGCTGTGGGTGATGAGTGGCGTGGTGACTGACTCGGATGCCACGCAAGCTAGCGTCGCTGAGTTAGAGACTCATGAGCCGGAAATGTTAGTGGTCAGCGTTGAAGCGCGTGAAGCGCAATTAACTTGGCGCCGTTTTGAAGGCTCCGGGACGATTGAAGCGAAACGTGCGGTCAATGTGTTGAGCGCGCAAGAAGGCCGTGTGGTTGCCGTTAACGTGACCGAGGGCGATCTTGTTACGAAGGGCGACAGGCTGATTGAGCTGAGTCCAAAACACATTCCTCAGCAACGTGAGTTAGCGAAAGCACAACTTGCTCAAGCTGAATTGCAATACCAGTCCACTGCAAAGCTGGTGAAGAAGGGTTTGCAAAACCAATTACGCCTAGCAGAAGCTAAGTCGGCACTGGAGAGCGCCAAGGCTGATTTAGATGCGGCGAATGTGGCTGTGCGTGAATTGTCACTGCGCGCGCCGTTTTCAGCCTCGGTTCAGGCTGTCGACATGGAACTTGGAGATTATGTACGCGCCGGTGATAGGGCTGTGCGTTTAGTTCAGCACGACACGTTGCTTGCAGTAGTGTTTGTAATGGCAGATGTGGCTGCAGAATTAGCAACAGGCAGCCAAGCAGAGGTGATCTCACGAACTGGGCAACGATATGTAGGCGAAATTACGTTTGTGGCCTCTGAGCCTGACAACGTGTCGCGTTTGTATCGCGTAGAAGCTGAGATAGCGCAAAAAGGCAGCCAATCTGGCTTAGTCATCGGCCAGCCGATAGAAGTAAAAATTCCGCTGCAGCAAGTAGCAGCGCACCGGCTGCCAACATCGTTGCTTTGGTTAAGCCCAGAAGGTGATATGGGGGTTAGAGCGGTCGCTGCTGACAATACGGTGGTATTCCATAAAGCCGATTTTCTACGCTCGGAAGAGGGTGATTTATGGCTGACGGGGTTGCCAGACAGTTTCAGCCTGATTGTTGCTGGTCAGGGCTTAGTGCGCACGGGCACTACGGTGAATCCGCAAACCGTCGCTGCTACTGATCAGCCTTAGGAGCTAGCAGATGTTGTCACTGATTCGTGCCAGCTTTACTCGACCACGTACGGTGATGGTCTTGCTGCTGACCATTCTTACGGCTGGTTCAGCGCTGTACCTGACGATTCCAAAAGAGTCTTCACCGGATATCGCCATTCCCTTTATTTATGTGTCCGCCTCGCATGATGGCATTTCGCCAGAGGATGCTGAGCGTTTAATCGTTAAACCGCTCGAAAAGCATTTGAAAACGATTGATGGCGTTAAAGAAATTACAGCGGTGGCAAGCCAGGGGCACGCGTCTGTCACGCTTGAATTTACGGCGGGCTTTGACTCCGATCAAGCCTTGGATGATGTGCGCGATGGGGTCGATAAGGCGAAAGCAGATTTACCCGATGCCACACATGAACCTACGGTTCACGAAGAGAATTTGGCGGAATTTCCGGTCATTGTATTGAATGTATTTGGCGATGCGGCTGAAGCTGTATTAATCAAAACCGCAGAGCGTTTACAAGACGCGATTGAGTCCTTACCGAATGTGTTGGAGGCTGAGCTTTCAGGTAAGCGCGGCGAAATGGTTGAGGTCATTATTGATCCGGTGCTGAT
>JAPPPA010000220.1 GCA_028817755.1 Gammaproteobacteria bacterium
TAATTGAGCAAGCAGAGCAGGGCGTGGAGTACTTCACCATTCATGCCGGTGTGCTGCTGCAATACGTGCCGCTCACCGCCAAGCGTTTAACTGGCATCGTGTCGCGTGGTGGCTCGATCATGGCGAAGTGGTGTTTGGCGCACCATAAAGAAAACTTCCTTTACACCCATTTCGCTGACATCTGCGAAATCATGAAGCAGTACGACGTCAGCTTCTCGCTTGGCGATGGCCTACGTCCCGGTTGTGTTGCCGACAGTAATGACGAAGCGCAGTTTGGCGAATTACGCACCTTGGGCGAGCTCACCAAGATCGCTTGGGAACATGATGTGCAGGTCATGATTGAAGGCCCTGGCCACGTACCGATGCAACGCATTAAGGTGAACATGACCGAGCAGCTAGAAAGCTGCATGGAGGCGCCGTTTTACACACTCGGCCCACTGACCACGGATATTGCGCCGGCTTACGATCACATCACCAGCGCGATTGGTGCGGCTCAGATTGGTTGGTATGGCACCGCCATGCTTTGCTACGTAACGCCTAAAGAACACCTTGGCTTGCCGAACCGTGACGATGTGCGTGAAGGCATCATTACCTACAAATTGGCGGCGCATGCGGCCGATTTGGCGAAAGGCTTTCCGGGCGCTCAAGTGCGTGACAATGCTTTGTCAAAAGCGCGTTTTGAATTCCGTTGGGAAGATCAGTTCAACCTCTCGCTTGATCCTGAAAAGGCGCGTGAATTCCACGACGAAACCATGCCGAAAGAAGCGCACAAAGTGGCGCACTTCTGCTCAATGTGTGGCCCTAGCTTCTGCTCGATGAAAATCACCCAAGACGTACGCGACTACGCGGCGGCGCAAGAAGCTCAAGAAGGCATGGAGCAGAAATCGAAAGAGTTCCTAGAGCAAGGCGCCGAAGTTTATAAAACGGTTTAGAGCAGGATAAGAAAGCCATGAGTTTCCCAGCTACCCGTCTCCGTCGAAACCGCCGCACCGAGTTCACCCGTAACTTGGTGCGAGAAAACAGCCTAAGCGCCAGTGACCTCATCTGGCCGGTGTTTATTCACGAAGGTGAAAACCGCCGTGAAGCCGTGCCATCCATGCCCGGCGTTGAGCGTTTGAGCATCGATCAGCTTTTGATTGAGGCTGAGCAGGCGGCTGAACTGGGCATTCCGGCGATCGTGCTGTTCCCGGTAATTGAAGCGGACAAAAAATCACTGGACGCTGCAGAAGCTTGGAGTGATGACGGTTTAGTGCAGCGCGCAGTGCGTGCGCTAAAAGTCGGCGTGCCAGATATCGGTGTGATTACCGACGTCGCGCTAGACCCGTACACCAGTCACGGCCAAGACGGTTTGATTGATGAAGACGGTTACGTGATGAATGATGAAACTGTTGAAGCACTGGTAAACCAAGCGCTCAGCCATGCCGCTGCCGGTGCCGATATTGTGTCGCCTTCGGACATGATGGATGGCCGCATCGGCGCTATTCGTGGCGCGCTTGAAGGTAACGGTTATAGCAATACCGCGATTTTGTCTTACGCCGCCAAATACGCCAGTAGCTTTTACGGCCCGTTTCGCGACGCGGTTGGCTCGGCTGGCAACTTGGGTAAGGCTGATAAAAAGCAGTACCAAATGGATCCAGCCAATAGCGATGAAGCACTGTGTGAAGTAGAGCTAGACCTGCAAGAAGGCGCGGATATGGTCATGGTAAAACCGGGTATGCCATATCTAGATATTGTCACCCGCGTCAAAGAAACCTTTGGCGTGCCTACTTTTGCTTATCAGGTGAGTGGTGAATACGCCATGCTTAAAGCCGCTAGTCAAAACGGTTGGCTGGAAGAAGAGCAAGTGGTGATGGAGTCGTTACTTTGCTTCAAACGCGCCGGTTGTGATGCGATTCTGACTTACTATGCCAAGCAAGTCGCTCAACACCTAAATCAATAGTGGCCTTTCAGCAGCAACTCAGTTTCCGCACATCGGGTCGTGGCTTAATTGATATCAGCAAAGATATTCAAGCTGTGGTTTCACAAAGCGGTGCCGATATTGGCTTGTGTAATGTCTTTGTGCCGCATACCAGTGCCAGTCTTATCCTGAATGAGAACTGGGACCCAGATGTGCAAACTGATTTAGAAGCCTTCTTCGCGCGCCTAGTGCCAGACGGCGATCCGCTGTTTATTCATACCAGCGAAGGCCCCGACGATATGCCGGCGCATGTTCGTACCGCCTTAACGCAATCGTCTGTTTCTATTCCTATTACCGGCGGCCAGCTCGCAACGGGTACTTGGCAAGGTCTGTATTTGTGGGAACACCGCACGGCGCCGCATCAACGAAAAATAACCGTAACGGTAGTGACATGAGTTATTGCTTAGCCGATGTATTGGCTGTGAATTTAGACGACTTTACGCTGCAAGAAATAGCGGCCGACGCCATACCTAAAGAAGCCGATGCAGCGCATTGCGAGTATGTGTTTGGCTACAGCGTTGCTGCCCACGACTGGGATGGCGGCAGCCTTGTAGTGATTACCGACAACGAAGAAGAAGGTGGTGGTGATCAGTGTCGCCTAGTGCAAGGTAATGCTGCGGCTTATTGTGCGGCGTTTGCATTAAATATGGCTGCTGATGCGGCCTCGCAGTCAGCCGAATTATTTTTATCTAATTCGGTCGCACAAAACCTTTATGAGGAAATGCAGGCGCAAGGCGATGAACCGGTAACCGTTTTGTATCGCAGTGCCAAAACCTTTCAGGCGACGAGCTTGGGCGAGTTTGCGAACCGTGCAGCGGCTGAAGCCGCGGTGGCGGAGCAGAAGCCTGCGGCGATTACGATTGGTTATTGGGTGAGCTGTTACCTAGACACCGACGCGTACGCCTAAGGGCTCAGCTGGTTACTAATATTTACTTGCCGTATACGTTCGGCCGGCACCCGCAGTTGGGTCAGTAAATAGGTTTTAAAGTCAGTCGCGTAGGGCTGCTCGTCAATCGCTAGTTCCATGCAACGCAGCCAAGCATCGCGCTCGGCGTCACCAATCGGAAACGGCTTGTGGAAGATTGGGATACGAATGCCACCGTAGTGCTCGGCATACAAGCGCGGGCCGCCGAGCCATCCACTTAAAAAGTAGGTCAGCTTACGGCGAGATTCGCTTAAGTCTTGTGGGTGCATGGCGCGGATTTTGGCTGCCTCGGGCAGCTTGTCCATCTGCTCATAAAAGGCATCGACCAAAGCGGTAACCCCTTCCAAAGCACCCGCAGCCTGATAAGAGGCATCGTCGGTACCGTAAGCTTTCATGTTTCTATTGAACCTATCGCTGCAAGATAGTTTCAAAGCCGCCGAGAATCATGCGTTTGCCATCAAATGGCATCTCCTCACTCATGCACTTTAGTCGCTCATCTTGCATAAACAGCTCGTTGCCGCGATCTCGGGCTTCGCGTGATTCCCACGTAACCCAAGAAAAAACCACGGTTTCGTTAGGTTCACATTTAACCGCCATAGGGAAGGACGTCACTTCTCCATCAGGAATGTCGTTGCCCCAGCTTTCCACCACCTCCAATGCGCCTAAATCCTTGTAAATTTCGGCGATCGCTTCGGCCAGTGCCAAATATTCCGCTTTGTTGGCTGTGGGTACCGCCAACACAAACCCGTCTATATAAGCCATTCTCAGCCTCTCTCGATTAAACCGCTTTGCCAAGCATGCGGCGCAAAGTGCCGTCTTTATCTACCACATGGTGTTTCAGCGCGCCTGCAATATGTAGTGCCACAGCGCCCATCATAATTTTGCCGATGAGTCCGTGAGCGCTATGCGCTGCACCAGCAATCTCGCCGTTGTGTGCGATGACCTTGCCCGGATTCTCTGGGTCTGGGTTCATTGCCACGACTTCCCAGCCGAATACGTCTACGCCATAACCGCCAAGCGCAGACATTAAAAAACCAGAAATAGGCATCAGCAAAGTGCCAATAATCAGTGCCCAATGGACGATTTTAGAAAGCACTTGTTCGTGGCGTTGATATTGCGATACCGGCGTAGGCCAGCCATTTTTAATGCGCCACGCTACACGCGCCACAATCACGAAAAAGATCAAAAAGCCCAAAGCTTTGTGAATCGGGTAGAGCGCATAAATCTCAAACATTTCCATGGCTTGGCCCGCGGCAAGCAAGCCAATCATGGTGAGCCCAACAATCCAATGTAAGGCAACGGTGGTTTTGCTGAGTTGGCTGGCGGTGTCTTTTTGCATAAGACTAGTTCTTTTTACGGTTGGGTCTTTATTTAGGCGGCTTGTAAAGCGTATAGGTGTTGTTGGAATTCAATAAACGCATTACGAATTTGGGCGACATCACCTAGCTCGCGTTTCGCATCAGCAAGCGCTTTGTAACGTAGCTCCAATAATTCGGGCAGTTTCTCGTCATCCAGTTCGCTCACGCCATCGCGCACATACTGGTCAAGTACAAAGTTTAGGAAGATCTGTTGCTTAGCATCGTAGTCATGTAGCTGAATTTTTGCCTGCGCCGCGCGGGTTAACCGTGGTACTAGATCGCGGTGATAGGCCACATAATTCAGCACATCAAACAAATCACTATCTTCGCCTTGAACAAGGCTGCGTAGGTCATCTAGCTGTTCTTGGGTGTAACCTTTTTCGTTGAGCTCCTCCAGCAGTTTCTTTCGCGTACTCGGCTTGCTCCAAATTTTGCGTAGCTCGTCTTCGCTGGAAAAGAAACTAGGCAGATCGCCAAACAACTGTTGTACAAATTCTTCTGCCGAAATGGGCGTGCCGCTTGGGCTCCAGAAGGAGGTTTTCACCATAGAGTCTATTTGGCGGGCTTTGCCATCGCTCAATACCACTTCTATGAGTGGCTGTTCGTCATCGTTACATAGGCAGGGTGAACTGCCGCAAATATAACAAGGCGGTTTGGGCTCTTTGGCGCAGATACAGGGGCTTTGCATGCAAGCATTGCAAGAGCTGCCAGTGCCTCTTGGTTCAACGGGTTCAGGAGCTAATGGTTCACCATCCCACTCTTCGTCGTGGAAGTGCTTATGCGCCTCAACAAAGTCGAATAGCGTGAAATAGTCTTTACCATCAAACAGCCGTGTGCCGCGCCCCACGATTTGCTTGAACTCCACCATCGAGTTAACCGGGCGCAGCAGCACAATATTGCGGACTTCCGGCGCATCAACCCCAGTGCTAAGTTTTTGTGACGTGGTTAAAACCGTAGGAATACTTTTTTCGTTATCTTGAAAGTCACGTAAATGCTGTTCGCCTAAACTGCCGTCTGCTGCGGTAACGCGGTGGCAGTAATTGGTATTGCTACTATTGGCGTGTTGGTTAATCAGATCTCGCACCATGGCCGCATGATCTTGGGTGGAGCAGAACACCAAGGTTTTCTGATTTTGGTTAATTTGCTCTAAAAACGACTTAACCCGATATTCCTCACGCTGCTTGATTTGAATGTTGCGGTTAAAGTCTTTTTCTTCGTACTTGCGTTCGGGGTCTATCTCGCCACGAACTACGGTGTCGTCTGGTGTGTAAACGTAGCTGTCGATCGTGCTGCTGATTTCTTTCACTTTAAACGGCGTTAAGAAACCATCGTTAATGCCGTCTTTTAGTGCATAGGTATAGAGCGGCTCACCAAAATAATCATAGGTATCGCCATTCACATCACGTTTTGGGGTGGCCGTTAAACCTAGCTGCACCGCAGGCTCAAAATGCTCCATGATCGCGCGCCAAGTGCTTTCGTCATTCGCGCCGCCGCGGTGGCACTCGTCAATAATAATCAGATCGAAAAAGTCCGGCTCATAGTCGCCAAAGTAGGACGAATCCCCAGCGCCGCTCATAAAGGTCTGGAAGATCGTAAAGAAAACCCCGCCGTTTTTCGGCACTTTGCCTTTTTTGCGAATTTCGTTTGGCTTAATACGCACCAACGCATCTTCTTCAAACGCATTAAAAGCGTTAAAGGCTTGGTCGGCCAAAATATTACGATCAGCTAAAAATAGAATACGCGGGCTACGGCTCGCAT
>JAPPPA010000107.1 GCA_028817755.1 Gammaproteobacteria bacterium
CAACTATGTTTACCGCTCAAGACCATCAGTTTATGGCTCAAGCCTTACGCCTTGCGCGTTTGGGCTTACGCTCTACACGGCCGAATCCAGCGGTGGGCTGTGTGCTTGTACGTGGCAACGGTGTCGTTGGCGAAGGCTGGCATAAAAAGGCTGGCGGCCCTCACGCTGAAATTCATGCCTTGCAAATGGCGGGCGAGCAAGCGCGTGGTGCGACGGCTTATGTCACGCTTGAGCCTTGCAGTCATACTGGCAAAACCGGGCCTTGTGCCGATGCTTTAATCGAAGCAGGCGTGGCTAAAGTAATCGCCGCGGTGAAAGACGCAAACCCAGAAGTGGCAGGCCGAGGCTTAGCCAAGCTAGAAGCTGCCGGCATTGAAACAGCCTGTGGTTTGATGGAAGCCGAAGCCGCGGCTATCAACACTGGTTTCTTTAAACGTATGCAAACAGGCAGGCCGCGTGTGTTTGCCAAAATTGCTAGCAGCCTAGATGGCAAAACGGCCATGGCCCCGGGCGAAAGCAAATGGATTACCGGCCCTGCCGCACGCCAAGACGTACAACGCTTGCGGGCGAGTGCCTGCGCTATCGTCACCGGTATTGGCACAGTGTTGGCTGATGACCCACAGCTGAATGTGCGTGATGAAGAACTTTTAGCGCAATTGCCTTCGCAACCCATGCGCGTGATCTTAGACAGTCAGCTGCAATGTCCTGCGGATGCTTACATGTTCAAAACAGCAGGGCGCGTGGTGATTATGACCACCGATGCAGGGTTGCCGAAACAGCAGGCATTGTTAGATGCGGGTGCGGAAGTGCTTTCCTTGGGCCAAACCATTTCCGTTAGCGCAGTGCTGGAGTGGCTGGGTGGCCAGCAGTGCAACAACGTGATGTTGGAAGCGGGTGCGACTTTAAATGGCGCCTTCCTCAACGCCGGCGTCTTGGATGAAGTCGTGCTGTATCAAGCCAGTCACATTATGGGTGACGGTGCGCGTGGCTTGTTCCACTTGCCAGAATTAACCGAAATGGCTGAGCGCAAAGCGTTTAGTCTTAATGATGTTCGCCAGTTTGGTGACGATCTACGTCTTACGTTTGTGCCGTCGTAATAGGCCGCAAGCAACAAGTAATAAGAAACGAGTTTAATAGTTATGTTTACGGGCATTATCCAAACCCTTGGGCGAGTGATTGATCAGCAGCCGGTTGGCGGCGATTTACGCATTGAAATTGATGCCACCGGTCTTGATCTTTCAACCAGCGCTTTAGGCGATAGCATCGCTGTGAATGGGGTTTGCCTTACCGCGATTGAGATTAATGGCGATGTGTTTGCGGCGGATGTGTCGAATGAAACACTGTCGCTAACAAGCTTGGGTGACTTGGCTGTCGGTAGCCCTGTGAATTTAGAAAAGGCACTCACGCCATCTACGCCGCTTGGCGGGCATTTGGTATCTGGTCACGTAGATGGTTTGGGCAAGGTGGTACGCCGTTACCCCGAAGGCCGTAGCGAGCGTTTTGAATTTGAAGTACCCGCTAATCTTGCACGTTACATCGCTGTGAAAGGCAGTGTGTGTATCGACGGGGTTAGCCTTACCGTGAATCACGTTGACGGCAATGTGTTTGACGTCAACATCGTGCCGCACACCCAAGAGCGCACGATTATTGCCGCCTATGAAGCGGGCAGGGAAGTGAACATCGAGGTTGATGTGATTGCGCGCTATTTGGAGCGCCTTCTCACAGCCGGTGAGCCTAGCGATAACCTGATGGAACGCCTAAAAAGCAGCGGTTTTCTTGGCTAACAGAGCCTTTCTGTCGCAATAGATAAGGCGTTTTGCTCGCAAATCTGCGAAAATCCGCGCCGAAAGTTCTTTTACAGCGTGAGTGTGCGGCGTGAGCCTAAATAGTACTGAAGAAATTATTGCGGATATCCGCGCCGGCAAAATGGTCATCCTGATGGATGACGAAGACCGCGAGAACGAAGGCGACATCATTATGGCCGCCGAGCATGTGACGCCAGAAGCCATTAACTTTATGGCGCGTTACGCACGTGGCTTGATTTGCCTCACACTCACTCGCCATCACTGCGAGCAGCTACGCCTGCCGTTGATGGTGCAAGAAAACACCGAACGTCATGGTACTAACTTCACTGTTTCTATTGAGGCGGCTGAAGGTGTGACCACGGGCATCTCAGCCCACGACCGCGCAGCAACCGTTCGCGCTGCTGCTAATCCACAAGCTAAACCCGAAGACATTGTGCAACCGGGCCATATCTTTCCGTTAATGGCGCGCCCTGGCGGCGTATTAACGCGTGCGGGCCATACCGAAGCAGGTTGTGATTTGGCGCGTTTGGCTGGCTGTCACCCGGCATCGGTGATTGTTGAGATTTTGAATGAAGACGGCACCATGGCGCGCCGTCCGGATCTAGAAAAATTTGCCAAAGAGCATGATCTAAAAATCGGCACCGTCGCCGAGTTGATCCGCTATCGTAGTGAGAATGAGCACGTGGTGGAACGCCTTGTTGAGGCGCCAGTGCAAACGCGCTACGGCGAGTTCAAGCTTATTTCTTATGAAGACACTATTGATCAAACCGTGCACTTGGCTTTGGTTAAGGGTGAGATTAACCCTGACGAGCCAACGCTGGTGCGCGTGCACTTACGCCACACCTTGAATGACGTACTGGGCGTGCAACATGAGCAGTTTGGCTGGCCAATTTCTGATGCCCTAGAGCGTGTGGCTAAAGAAGGCCACGGCGTAGTGGTGGTGTTGCGTAAACCAGAAGAGTCGCGTGAGCTGATCGAACAGATTCAACGCATTGGTATGCCAGCGGCGCAGGCACATGAGTCTGAAATGGATCGTAATAGCCCACACCTGCGTACCTTTGGTGTTGGCGCACAGATTTTGCGTGACCTTGGCGTGCATAAAATGCGCGTGCTTTCACGTCCGAAAAACATGCACGCTATTTCCGGCTTTGGCTTGGAAGTTGTCGATTACGTGTATGACGAGGAAGGCGAATAAGCATGGCTGCACCTAAGTTAGGTAACGCTGAAAAGCGCTCTATTGCCCGTCATATGGCCGTGCAAGCCATGTATCAGCATGAGTTGAATGGCACCGGCATTACGCAGTTGCTGATCGAGTTTCGTCCAACAGATGAAGCCGATGAAGAAGATCAGCAAATCAATGCTGAGCGTTGGGCGGCCGACTTTCCTTATTTCCAAAAGCTGCTTGAGCAGACTTTTGCGCAACACGATGAGTTGCGTGACCAAATTAAGCCATTGCTTGATCGCGCTTGGGGTTCGCTAGATCCGGTTGAGCAAAGCATCTTGTTGATTTGCAGCAGCGAGCTTAAAAACCAAATGGAAGTACCGTTCCGCGTGGTGGTAAACGAAGCGGTAGAGCTGGCGAAAGACATGGGCGCCGAAGAAAGCTACAAATACATCAACGGTGTAATGGACAAGCTTGCGCAAGACTACCGTCGTTTTGAAGTGGCTGCGCTTAAGGGGTAATCAAAGTGACTATCGATCCAGCGTCAGGGGATTTCTGGGATAAGCGTGGTGACCTACTGCCACATGCCGCAGAAATGGGGCCTCTCTCTAAAGGTGATGTTGATCGCTTGTTTCGTAGAGAGCGCGTGCGCTTGGTGATTCGCGATAAGAATCGTGCCCGTGAAATCGACGTTGATGAGAGCTTACAGTTTTGGGAAGCCTACGCGCGTAACCATACGGTGAAGCCAGATCAAACCTATATCACCGCCTCTAGCATGTCGGGTGAAGTAGCCTACCGTGCCAGTGAGTGGTACGACGGCCGCGGTGCTGCGGTTGTACTGCTAGAGATCATTCGCTAGCGGTTTCTGAAAAGTCATCGCACAGCTGCAATGACCGAATTCGAACTGATTCAAATCTACTTTCAGCAGGACCAGTCTGCCGACTGGTTAAGCGTGCCGATTGGTGATGATGGCGCGGTTATTTCTGCCGAATCAAACCAGCAAATTATTGTCACCGATACCTTAGTGGAAGATGTGCATTTCTTCGCTGGAACAGCTCCTAATGCCATCGGCCATAAGGCTTTGGCGGTTAACCTGTCTGACCTCGCCGCGATGGGGGCGACTCCGAAATGGTTCACCTTAAATTTGACCTTGCCAGAAGCGAGTGAGAGTTGGGTTAAAACTTTTGCGGAAGGTCTCTTTGCCTTGGCTAAGGCGCACAATATCGTGCTCATCGGCGGTGATACCACTCGTGGCCCCTTAAGTATTTCTATTACCGCCGCAGGCACGGTGCCTGTCGGTACAAAACCACTTACCCGCGATGCAGCACAAGTTGGTGGGCGAGTTGGATTGATTGGGAGTCTAGGTTTAGCTGCGCAGGCTGTTTCTGCGAGACAGCAAGGGCAAGAGCCAACTTCTCAACAAGCCCAAGCTTTGGATTTTCCCATTCCTCAAGTGGAAGCCGGATTAGCCTTACAAGGTCTTGCGACAGCAGCTTGTGATGTATCGGATGGGTTATTGGCCGACCTTGGGCATATCGCTAAGGCGTCTAAGGTGGTGATCGAGCTGGACGGTGATCGTTTAGCGCGTATCTGCCCAGCTCAAACACAAGCATCTGCTGAAGCGACATTGAGTGGCGGTGATGATTACGCCTTAGTGTTTGTCATGCCGCTGGGTCAGGCTGTACCTAATTGGGCGACTGACATTGGGCAGGTTAAAGCGGGTATGGCTAAAACAGGCATGGCTAAGCAGCCCGTGGCTGTGCTTGGTGGGCCTGAGTGGCTGCAGCAAGCGGCCAAAAATGTGCAGTTAGCACCCGGGCATCAACATTTTTAATCGCTTGGTCTTAAAGTCTGGTTATCTGCGTTACACTGAAACGGTATTTCTAGAAGCCAAACTTTTTAGTAGAAGGTAATAAATGGCCGGTCCAAACGATCATCTAGCCGCAGTAAAACCGACGTTACGCGGTATCGCTCAAAACCCTATGTACTTTATGGCCTTTGGCTTTGGCAGTGGCTTGTCGCCATTTGCGCCGGGCACGGCTGGCACGGTTGCTGCAATTCCGTTGTTTTGGCTATTTTTGCAGGGTTTAACGCCGGTCCAATACTTGATTGCAACAGCCGTGGTGTCGGTTGCTGGTATCTATATTTGTCAGCGCACAACAGATTGGCTGCGTGTGCATGATCATGGCGGCATTGTTTGGGATGAATTTGCGGGCTTTCTTATCGGTATGGCACCAGTGGTGTTTTTAGCCGCAGATAACAGCGGCCCCTTAGGCTTAGAAACTGAAGTGGGGCAATGGCCATTGTGGTTATGGATTGTTGTTGGCTTCTTTTTATTCCGAATTTTTGATGTGTTGAAACCGTTTCCAATCGGCATGGTCGATAAACAAGTGGATGGTGGTTTCGGCATTATGATTGATGATGTGTTGGCCGGTTTAGACACTGCCATCGTGATGTATGCGATTCAACTACAGCACGCTGGGCGCCTGTTTTAAGGCCTAGCTCACTACAAAAAGTGCGTTGACGTTGCCGTAAAAAATGGCAGCGAAATAAAAGAGGACACAATGAAACAGCTATTTGCTGCGGCACTGCTGTTGCCGCTCAGCTTTTCTACTATGGCTGGCCCAGATGAGGACGCGAAAAAACACCGCGAAGCCTTGGGTACTGCAGCCGAAACTCATAAAAGCTCAGAGAGCTCACAGAAGCGTGTCAGCCGTTATGACGAGCAGACCCGCAAGTTACGTGAGCAATTCCTCACCACTACGCTCAAAACCGAAAAACTCAATGTGTATGTGAAGCAAGTTGAAGAACTGCTTTCACAACAAGCGGGTAAAAAAGCCGATATTGAGCGTCAGATGGTTGAGCTGCAAGAAGTGGAACGCGACGTGTTACCGCTGATGCAAGAGATGATCGACACCTTGGCCGACTTTGTCGGTTTGGATTTGCCGTTTAAGGCGGATGAGCGTGTTGAGCGGATTGAAAAACTGCGTGAAACGCTAAAAGACCCAGAACAAGCCGCTGCCTCGAAA
>JAPPPA010000314.1 GCA_028817755.1 Gammaproteobacteria bacterium
CGGCGTGTTAATCAGCGGTGAAAAACTGACACTCGGTCAGGCTACTAAACCAAGTATTCAAGGCGCTAATGAGCGTGAACTCTGGGTTTTTGCTGTATTTCTTAATCGACTCTAGGTCGGTTAGCGGCACTCCATAGAAGCGCTCCATCACCAACACCTTAGGCGTGCAGAACTCTTTATAAAGCTGCGGCACGCAACACATTTGGTTGTGGGTGTCTTTGAGGAATTTGTCGAACATCTCGATATTGGCGGCCTCTTTTAGGAAGTCACACTCTTCAAGCATGGTGGCTTGAATATCGCCAATGATGTCGCCTAATGACGCGCGTGAAATGGTTGGAGTGATCTTTTCGATCACACGCATGGCCACGTAGAGGAAGTTAAAGTCGGTCAGCAGAATGTTCTGCACACCCGGCTTTTGGACTTTGATTACGACATCTTCACCCGTGAGCAGACGCGCTGAATGCACTTGTGCGATAGACGCTGAAGCAAGCGGCTCTTTGTCGATATGGGCGAAAATTTGATCGAGCGGGCGGTCATATTCCTGCTCTAACACTTTTTCGATAATACCCCAGTCCAGTGATTTAACACTGTCTAGACAGCCTTCGAATTCACGTACGTATTCAATCGGGAATAGCGATGGTGAGCTGGCAATAAATTGGCCCAGCTTGATGTAGGTCGCACCTAATCGTTCGAAGGTTTGGCGCAACAGCTTTGGCACTGGTGGGCGGTCGCCACGCAGCCAATCAACGCCGGTTACGCCTAATACGCCAGCGGTTTGACCAACACGTGCTGCCGAAGCAACGCCATCGCGCGCCAAGCCAAAAGCTTTGTTATTAGTTACTTTTTCAAATACAGAGGAGAGTGGGTTCGCCATTTGCGCTGCCCTAATAATCTTTACGTTAAGTGCATTGTACTAAATTTGTGCATTGCACAAAATTGCTGTTTTGCCACTTGGCTTCCTACAGCAGGCCAAGCACCAAACCCGCAAACACAACCGCGCCGAAATGGTTGTTATTTAAGAAGGCCTTAAAGCACAAATCGCGGTCGCGATCTTTTAGTAGATATTGCTGGTAGACAGCGAGCAAGGCCGCTAACAGAATAGACAGAAAGAACCATTCATTCATGTCTTGAATTTGACCCACCAAAAACAGCAGCACTAAGGTGGCAAGCTGCAGCAGGCCAATCGCAAGCTTGTCGAAGCGGCCAAATAAGATAGCGGTAGATTTAATGCCCGCTTTCAAATCATCGGCACGATCGACCATGGCATACATGGTGTCGTAAGCCACCGTCCAAACCAGAGTGATACCAAACATCAGCCAAGTGATCGGCGGTAACTCGCCGGTTTGCGCGGCAAAGGCCATAGGCGTAGCCCAACCAAACGCTGCACCGAGCACAAACTGCGGCAAATGCGTGACGCGCTTAGTGAACGGATAAATCGCAGCCAAAGCCATACCCACAAACGAAAGCTGGATGGTGAGCCAGTTTTGCGTGAGCACTAAGGCAAAGGCGATCAAACCCAGTACAGCAAATAAAGCGAGAGCTTGCTTGGCGCTGACTTCGCCAGTAGCAAGCGGGCGGTGTTTGGTGCGTTCTACTTGGCCATCAAAATCACGGTCGGCGTAATCGTTAATCACACAACCGGCAGCACGCATGAGCAAGACGCCCAACACAAAAACGATAAGCACATCGATTTTTGGCGGGCCGCCAGCCGCCACCCACAAGGCCCAAAGCGTTGGCCAAAGCAGCAAAAAATTACCAATAGGACGGTCTAACCGCATTAAGCGGATATAGGGGTTTTGCTTCCAACTACTCATGAAGCGCTATCGCCAGCCGGGGAGGAAAAATTCAGACACGAGTATAGGCTTTTTCGCCAAATAGAAGGCCGAACGGCGACCCCAGATATATTCAGGCGCGGCGATACCCGTCACGGCGTTATCCCAAAGCAAGTCACCGGGATGCAGACAGGTCAGCTCGACCGGGCCACGCACGATGGTTGGATCACCAAATAAGGCAGCACCTAAGGGCTTGGTGCCAAGCTGCAGCAAATGGCGGTATTTGCCATGTACCGAGGCCAGCGGAATCACGGTATGCGCAAACACCAGCGGTGCGTTGTCGGCATACAGCTTCACTTCACGCACAATCGCACCCGCAGCACGGTGCATTTTCAGCATTTGCGCTTCTTCAGGACTGGGGCGGCCATTGTGTTGCGCTAGCAATTCGACCTTAAAGGCTTGCTGCGCTTGCTCTTTAACCCGCGCAGTCAAAGAACCACGATCTAGCAAACGTTCCCACACGTCGGCATCAATATCGTTACGCCAACGCAAGCGCGCCTGGCGCGGCGTGTGCCAACGTAAACCTAAAGGATGATTGAGGGGCTCTACGGACAAGCGTTATCCAACGTCTGCATATTGGGTTTTGCTTCCCATCCAGCGCACGACCAAATTCGCCGCGGCATCGGGTTGCTGATGCAACAATTCTAACGCTAAGTCTTTCACCACGGGCAGCCAATGGCGATCGCGCTCTAGGTCGGCGACTTTATAATTCAGTTCGCCGGATTGTTTTGTACCCATCAACTCGCCCGGCCCGCGAATTTTCAAATCCGCCTCGGCGATTTTGAAACCGTCGGTGGTATCGCGCATGGTATTCAGGCGCGTTTTAGCGTTTTCCGAAAGCGGTGGTTGATAAGTGAGTACGCAATGTGACTGGCGCGAACCTCGGCCAACGCGACCACGTAACTGATGCAGTTGCGCCAAACCTAGGCGCTCTGCATTCTCAATAATCATTAAACTGGCGTTGGGCACATCGACGCCGACTTCGACCACAGTCGTGGCGACGAGCAAGTCCAACTCGGCGTTTTTGAACGCCTTCATTACCATTTCTTTTTGATCCGCTTTTAAGCGCCCGTGCACCAAGCCAACACGCACATTTGGCAAATGCTCGGCCAGCCATTCGGCAGTATCTTCAGCGGCCTCGGCTTGCAGCGCTTCAGACTCTTCCACCAAGGTACAAACCCAATAAGCTTGCTCACCAGCAGCGCAGGCCGCGCCAATGCGCTCGGCCAATTCAGGGCGCCGCTCGTTCGACATCACCACGGTTTTAATCGGCTGACGCCCCGGCGGCAATTCATCAATCACCGAATAGTCTAAGTCAGCGTAGCCGGTCATCGCTAGCGTTCGCGGAATCGGTGTCGCCGTCATAATAATTTGGTGCGGCATGCGACCGTCGCTACGTTTATCACGCAAGGCCAAACGCTGGTGTACGCCGAAACGATGTTGCTCATCGATAATCGCGACGGCCGGTTTTTCAAACTGCATATCCGCCTGAAACAAGGCGTGCGTGCCGATCACCATCGGCGCGCTAAACGCGGCTTCACGATCAGCCTTTTTACTACGCCCACGCAACAAAACCGGCTCAATGCCCAATGGCGAAAACCATTTTTGGAAATTCAGCCAATGCTGCTCGGCCAGCAATTCCGTCGGCGCCATCATTAAGGCTTGTTCGCCATTAGCGATAGCTTGCAAAGCAGCTAACGCCGCAACCACGGTTTTACCCGAGCCCACATCACCTTGCACCAAACGCATAGCGGGTTGTTCTTGCTGCAAATCTTTTTCGATAGCGGCAACGACTTTGTTTTGGGCGTTAGTGAGCTCAAAACCCAAGCCCGCTAAGAACTTAACTTTAACCGCTTCATCTAGCTTTAACGCCAAACCAAGCTGCGAACGGGTTGCCGCCCGACGTTGCTGCATAGAAACCGCGTGAGCCAGCAACTCATCAAAGGCGAGGCGCTGCTGCCAAGCCGTGTCACCTTCTAATAAACGCCGTTGCGACACATCGGGCGGCGGCCGGTGCAAATTTAATAGTGCATCGACTAAAGAGCATGGCGGCGCCTGCTTACGCACCTCAACGGGCAGTGGGTCTTGCAGTAACGCAGGCTGTTGCTGCAATTCATCCAGCAACCCAACAATCAAACTACGCAGCTTGTTCTGACTTAAGCCTTCTGTGGCGGGATACACCGGCGTCAGACTTTCTTCTAAAGCTGCCGGTTGCTCGCTATTAACGCTGCGCACTTCGGGGTGAATCATTTCAAAGCCGACGGCGCTGCGCCGGACTTCACCAAACACCCGAATCACTTTGCCCTTGGGTAAATTCTCTTGCTGCGCTTTGCTAAAACGGAAATAACGCAGCATCAAGCGCATGCCAGTGCCGTCACTAATTTGCACAAGCAACATGCGGCGTTTACGGATGGTGATTTCGGTATGCAGGATTTCACCCTGCACCACGCAACTGTCGCCCGGCTGCAGCGCGCCGATAGGCGTTATACGCGTGCGATCTTGCCAACGCAGCGGCAGGTGCAAGAGCAAATCAAAGGCCGTTTTCATGCCGAGCTTTTCTAGCTTGGCAGCAATACTCGGCCCCACGCCCTTTAGCGTGGCTATAGGGCGCTCATGAAACGGCTTTGGCGGAAAGGCTTTTTTCAACGGGGCTTATGAAAGCTCTAAAACGGCATCCATTTCTACTTCGGCGCCCTTGGGCAGACCTGCCACTTCAACGGCGGCGCGTGCAGGATAGGGCTGCTCGAAATACTCCGCCATAATTTCGTTCACGGTAGCGAAGTTACCCAAGTCGGTTAAAAAGATATTGAGTTTTGCGATATCTGCCAAAGAACCGCCGGCGGCCTCTGCCACCGCAGTCAGGTTTTCAAATACCCGACGCACGCTGTTTTCAAAGCCATCAACCAATTCCATCGTCGCTGGGTCTAGCGGGATCTGACCGCTCATATAAACGGTGTTATTTACACGCACAGCTTGTGAATAGGTACCGATGGCGGCAGGGGCTTTGTCGGTTTGAATAATGACGCGGCTCATTGAAATCTCTCGAACGTAAAAACGCTGAGTTTACCAAGCCGAAGGGCGGTTTCGCCTTAACCTTTTACGCGAGTAACGCGTTTTACTTGTGTGGTGCTGCGAATGTTACGGAAGACTTCGGCCAAGTGGCGGCGGTTATGCACACGGATGGTAAAGCGCAAGGATGAACGGCCACGCTCGCGGTCAATAATCTGAACGTTTTCGATGTCGCCAGAGGCTGCCGCAATAGCCGCGGCAACACGCCCCAGCACGCCACGCTGATTAGATACCTGGACATCAACCGGCACAGCAAAATCAAGGCTGTTATCTTCGTCCCAATCGACCTCTACCCAGCGCTCAGGCTGGTCTTCCACACCGGTTAAAGTGCGACATTGCGCGTGGTGAATCACCACACCACGGCCAGAACTAAGATAGCCGACGATAGGGTCGCCAGGCACAGGGTGGCAACATTTGCCGGTTTGCACCGCCAAGCCCTCGGAGCCTTTAATCATTAACGGCTTGCTATTGTCGGTTTTTACACGGCGACGGAACACATCAGCAAGGTTTAAGCGTGAGCGACGGCCCGCTTCTTGGTCTGCACTGAGTTGGTCGGCTAGGCGCTTCGCCACTAACGGCGCTAAACGGCGACCCAAGCCAATGTCGATATACAAATCATCCGGCGTGCCCAGTTGCCATTCTTTAAGCAAGTGCTCCATCGGCTCATTTACGGTCGTCAATTTATGGCCGTGCGTGCCCAATGCGTTTTGCAGCATTTGCCTGCCCATACGCGCGGCATCTTCAGCATGCAATGTTTTTTGGTAATGGCGAATTGCCGTACGCGCCTTGCCAGTAACCACAAAATTGAGCCACGCTGGTTCTGGGTGAGCATTCGGGTCGGTTAGCAGCTCTATTCGCTGGCCTGACTTCAGCACCGTTCTTAACAACACGCGTTTGCCGTCGACACGTGCACCGTATACCCGATTACCGAGGTCGGTATGCACAGTAAAAGCGAAATCCACCACCGTGGCGCCACGGGGCAAACGATAAACGTCGCCTTTCGGGCTAAACACATACACCTCCTCGGGGAAGAGGGCGATATTGACGTTATCCAT
>JAPPPA010000280.1 GCA_028817755.1 Gammaproteobacteria bacterium
CGCGAGCGCTACAACCCAGGCCTAATTATCATCGATACGCCTTTCCCCAGGGGGGGGGCTTCTGTCTTAAAGGAGTGCAGGGCCCTGTGGACGATGTTAAAAGCGATTAAACGCTACCGGCCAAATTTAATCTGTTCGTTTAATGCTAAGCCCGTCATTTACTCGGGCTTTCTTCTGAGAGCACTACGTTTTGAAGTGCGTTCAATTTCTGTGATAACAGGGTTGGGTCACGCTTTTATTCAGGGGACGTACCTGCGAAAAGCCGCAGGCCTAGGATACAAGTTGTCGTTAAATAGAGCTGGTAATCATACTGTCTTTCAGAACTGGGATGATCGTGCGCTTTTTTTGAATAATGGGTGGGCTGACCAAAGATGTTCGTCTTTGAGAATTGGTTCGGGGGTCGATGTTAGTCGATTCACGGCGGAGTCGACTATAAACAAAGAAGCGAAAGTGGTTGTAATGATTAGCCGTTTGTTGAAGCAGAAAGGCGTCATTGAGTTCCTAGTCGCGGCAAGACAGGTGAAGCAGCATTTCTCGGGGGAGGTTCGCTTTCTGCTTTTGGGCGAAAAAGATGAAATTCATCCTGATGCTATTGATTCGTCATTGATTGATGAAGCTGTAGAGGCCGGCCTAATTGAATACCTTGGTTTTACAAAAGATGTTGTACCGTATCTTCAACGTGCGGATGTGTTTGTATTGCCATCTTATCGAGAGGGGGTTCCTAGGACTGTACTGGAGGCAGCCTCGTGCGGGATCCCCTGCGTTGGGGCAGATGTTCCCGGTACTAGGGAGTGTATTCGAGATGGAGTTACTGGCTTTTTGGTTGAAGTTCGATCTGCTGCTGCGTTAGCAGACAAAGTGCTACTTTTGCTGCGTGACGAAGTGCTGCGGGCTGAAATGGGAGTCGAAGCAAGAAAGCTTATGGAGGCTGACTTTGATATTGCTGAAATAACAAATAAGTACCTCAAGCTCTTCTCTCGTATTGGTGATATCAATGTTGGAGCGTAATTTAGACGTGATTATTATTGGCGCGCCGCGATCCGGCACAAATATGCTGCGTGATGTGCTGACTTCTATACAGAGTATAGGTTCATGGCCTTGTGACGAAATAAACTATATTTGGCGGCATGGCAATGTGAGGTTTCCGTCTGACGAGCTTCCGCCTGAGGCTGCTACTCCAAAGGTTAAAAAATATATACGCGCTAAATTCGAGGCGATGCGTAGAGAGCTGGGTGCTGATGTTTTAGTAGAAAAAACCTGCGCTAACTCTTTGCGTGTTGCATTTGTAGATGAAGTGATTCCTGACGCTAAGTACCTTTTTATCTATCGGAACGGAATCGACGCGACAGCTTCGGCGAAGCTGCGCTGGACTGCTAAGCTTGATATTCCTTATATATGGGAAAAGGTTCGTTTTGTGCCCAAGAGTGACCTCCCGTATTACGCTATGCGTTATTTCTGGTCACGGCTCTATCGCTTTGTCTCAAAGGAAAATCGCCTCGCTTTTTGGGGGCCAGCCTTGGGCAGCATGCAAGTGATGATGCAACGGTATGATCTGGAAGAAGTATGCGCTTTGCAGTGGCAGAAATGCGTGGAAAATTCCGAAAAGGCTTTTGCCTCGATAGCACAAGACAGGGTGCACCGTATTTGCTACGAGGAGTTTGTGCAGTCACCTCAAGAAGAGCTCAGGCGAATTCTTGATTTTATTGGTAGAGATGTCTCGGCTGATCTCATTGAGCAGGCGGTGGCCAAAGTTTCGCCAAAAAATATGGGAAAGGGGCGCCAAGTGCTTGGTTTTGAAAAGGTAAAGAAGCTTGAGCAATTGGTTGGCGCGACATTAAAGCAATATGGCTACCTCTGAACCCAAACTGTCGCGCGCTCAATGTCGTAGCAAGCGGGCTTTCGATTTTTGTTTGGCGTTTGTGGGCCTGTTGATGGTGTGGTGGTTGATCCTGTTGGCGTTTGCTGTCGCAACGATCGACACCCGAAGCAATGGTTTTTTTATCCAGCGTCGTGTGGGAAAAGGTGGTGAGCTGTTTAGGTTGGTAAAGATTAAAACTATGAGGCCAGATGCCGCGATCGTGACAACAGTTACTCGATCTAACGATCCGCGAATTACGCTATTGGGAACGTTTCTTAGAAATACTAAGATTGATGAATTGCCACAGCTCTGGAATGTTTTGCTTGGAGATATGAGTTTTGTCGGGCCACGGCCAGATGTGCCGGGCTATGCGGATAAGTTAACGGGTGAAGATCGCGCTATATTGATGCTGCGTCCCGGGATTACAGGGCCAGCTACTTTGAAGTACCGAAATGAAGAGGACCTGTTGGAGGTTCAAGGGGACGCTGAGCGATATAATCGAGAAGTTGTATTCCCTGACAAGGTTAAGATCAATTTGGAATATATTCGGAGTTGGTCTTTTCTAGGTGACCTGCGCTATATAGTTAAAACGATTGTGTCTGCCGTGCATAAAAATGGTGTCTGAGTGTGCCTATGGGTGAAGGAAAGTTTTCGGTTTGGCCAAGTTTTTGTGAAGAAGAGTGTAATGCGGTCGCTAGGGTTCTTGGCTCCAACGAGGTAAATTACTGGACGGGTCAAGAAGGTCGTCATTTCGAGAACGAATTCGCTGCCTATGTTGGAACTAAGCACGCAATTGCGGTTGCTAATGGCACCTTGGCCTTGGAGTTGGCGCTTAATGCTTTGGGGCTGCTAGCGGGTGATGAGGTCATTGTGACTCCGCGAACATTCATTGCGTCGGTTTCTAGTGTGGTTGGCGTTGGGGGCGTGCCTGTTTTTGCGGACGTTGATGCAAATTCAGGGAATATTACAGCTGAAACAATTGGGGCTGTTATTACTTCCAAAACTAAAGCGGTTATATGTGTACATTTGGCGGGGATGCCCTGTGAAATGGATTCGATAATTGCCTTGGCTGAAGAGCATGATTTCTTGGTGATCGAGGATTGTGCGCAAGCTCATGGCGCGTGCTACAAAGGCCGACCAGTAGGCTCAATTGGTCACATTGCTGCGTGGAGTTTCTGCCAAGATAAGATTATGACGACTGGCGGAGAGGGCGGTATGGTGACCACAAATAACCATGCGCTGTGGGCAAAAATGTGGAGCTACAAGGATCACGGAAAGAGCTGGGAAGCTGTCCATGAGCGTGAACATGCACCTGGTTTTCGTTGGTTGCATGAATCGTTCGGTAGCAATTGGCGATTGACCGAGATGCAGTCTGCTATTGGGCGTATTCAGCTTCGAAAAATGCCTAGTTGGACCGCGAAGCGGCGGAAAAATGCGGCGATGATTGATGCTGAATTATCTCAGTTTGATTGTGTTCGCAACGTCGATGTGCCCGACCATATTGATCATGCTTGTTACAAACATTATGCGTATTTGCGCTTGGACCTATTGTCCCCAGGGTGGAGCCGCGACCGTATCGTGGAAGAAATCGCAGATAGAGGTGTTCCGTGTTTCCAAGGTACGTGCTCTGAGGTGTATTTGGAAAAGGCTTTTGACAATACAGGCTGGCGCCCTGTGAAACGTCTACCCATTGCGAAAGAGTTAGGAGAGGCAAGCATCATGTTCTTGGTGCACCCGACTCTGACCGATGAAAACATGGAGATGACTAAAAGCGTTATCAATGAGGTGTTGGGAATGGCTTCACGCAGAATTGTGGGTTAAATTTGGCTCGATTTCGCTGGATAGGCAGCTGCGGTTGATTAGGGGGTTATCGTTTGACTAGGTAGGGCCAACGGTAATCAAAAAAACTAGTATTCTCATTAGGCCTGCTTGTTGGCTGACAAACATAAGGATTGCAGGATTATAGCTATGCGCACGGAGTCACTATATGAGCCGTTGCTGAGAGTGTTCACGCTTTCGAGAGATGCCAAAAGGCGAATACTTATGTGTTTGGACCTTTTGGTGACTATTGTCTGCCTCTCGTTGGCAGGGCGATTGAATTTACCATTCTTTGATGCTCTTTCTTTACTTTGGGTTGGGCTTGCTGCCGGCAGCCTCAGCATACTTTTGTTTTGGTCGCTTGGCTTGTACAACGAACTAGTGCGTTTTTTCAGTGGCGAGGCTTTAGCTAAGTGCGTAGCTATTGCCATGGTGGTCGCCGTAGGTTGTTTTCTACTTCTAAATTGGGAGCAGGACGATTATCGAGGCCGTTTTCTGTTCGACTTTTGGCTTCTGTTAACGGTTGGTTGGACAGCACCAAGAGTTCTTTTGAAGCTATTTGCCGAACGCTTGGTTTCAAATGCCGGAGCTCCAGTTTTCATTTACGGTGCTGGGGAAGCTGGCCGGGAACTGCTCAAAGTGATTGATAGTGGCAACAGTTACCGAGTTTTGGGCTTTTTGGATGATAAGCGGACAAGGATTGGTAAGGTAATTAATGGCCGCAAGGTGTTTGGTCGAGAAGAAGGGCTTCGTCGTGCTAAATCACTCGGGGTAAAGACATTCTTGCTTGCCGTGCCAAGTGCTTCAACCGAGAGACGACGTGAAATTGTTTTGTCGTTAGTTTCCGCAGGAGTGTCGCTTCTAAGTATCCCGCCTTTGGCTGAGCTCAGTCAGGCAAATAGCCGAAATTATGCGGTGAGCCGAGTGAGGTTAGATGACTTGCTGGGAAGGGGGATTGTGGAACCAAAAAGCGAGCTACTGGCTGAAGGAGCAAAAGGAAAACGGGTTTTAGTGACTGGGGCTGGCGGGTCAATTGGGGGCGAGATATGTAGGCAGTTGTTGGAGCATGGAGCGGCGAAAGTCGTGATGTTGGACAGCTCCGAAATTGCCCTCTATAAGATTGATCAAGAATTGACTGGAATATGTGAGCGTGATGATTTAGAGACTCGAACAAGGGCGGTTTTATGCAGTGTTTCGGCAGACAATGTGATAGCTAGAGCGCTAAAGGATGAGCCGATTGACGTGGTATATCACGCTGCTGCTTACAAGCATGTTCCTATGGTCGAAGACAATCCATTGGTCGGGCTGGAAAATAATGTGTTTGGAAGTTTGAATACAGCGAACTGGGCATTAAAGCATGGTGTGGATAGGTTTGTTCTTGTTTCAACGGACAAAGCGGTTCGGCCAACCAATATTATGGGAGCTAGCAAGCGACTGTCAGAAATATTAGTGCAGCAAGCCACCTCTGGGTCGAATATGGCCGTTAGCATTGTCCGCTTCGGTAACGTGCTCGGGTCGAGTGGTTCGGTTGTCCCTCGTTTCAAACAGCAACTTGAGTCCGGAGGCCCTTTGACCCTAACTCACCTGGCCGTTACCCGATATTTTATGACCGTATCAGAGGCGGCAAGCTTGGTTATCCAGGCGGGGGCTATGGGCAAGGACGGCAATGTGTTTTTGCTAGAAATGGGTAAACCTATGAAGTTGCTTGAGCTAGCTAAGACTCTAATTTCTTTAGCAGGCTATCAGCCACTAGTAGACGAGCGACCTCGCGCATCTCATGAGGTTGAGATCAAGACCGTTGGACTTCGTCCAGGTGAAAAGTTGTACGAGGAGTTGTTGGTTGACGGGACAGCACTTGAGACGCAACATCCAAGGATATTTTTGTCAGGTGAATCTCCTGTCGTTTTTGATGTTGACCTGGTTTTAGGGCGATTGCGAGCATTGCTGGATGGTGGTGATGCTAATGTAGTCAGGAATTATCTGAATGGGCTGGGGATTGGTTATCAATCTGAATGTTCTATTTCCGAAGCAGACGTAACTGTTAGTGGTGAGTAAGCATTGGTTAGTGGCGGATATCCATGGCGCCTTTTCTTCCTTATGGCGCGAATTGCTGAGCCGCGGTTTTAATCCCGTTGGGGATATTCTTTATTCGTTGGGGGATTTGGTGAATCGTGGAGAAGAGTCTGCAGCAGCCCTTCAATGGCTTCATAAACCCTGGTTCAAGCCGGTCATGGGTAATCATGAGGCAATGGTTGTAAAT
>JAPPPA010000028.1 GCA_028817755.1 Gammaproteobacteria bacterium
TAATTATTTTTACCTTTAGTCAGGAACACAACTTCCTTTTAAATTCATATAGTTAAATTTATACCTGCCCGTATAGCCAAACCTCCCTTGCTAACGCATCGGTAGCTAAAATAGCCGAAAAAAATCAGCAGTACTTGAGCTATCGAGGGGTAGCTCAAGAATGTCATTCACAGGAATATAAAATGAGAAGAAAGCCGTGGCTGGTCACCAAGTTACCCTTAACCATCGCATTTTCAGTTTTTGCAATACTGCCCGCAGCCTCAGCGGGAGAAGGAAGCATTAGCGCCAGTGCTCTAGTTGTTTCAACTGACACTGCACGCCAACAAGACGCTCAAGCAGAAGATGGCACTGGGTTTGACTTAACGCTCCTCAAGCCTCTCGACGTAAACCACGGTATTGCTGTCAGTTATTCCGGCTGGCTGCTCGACGCAGGCATTGCCCGGAAAGGCATTGACGCTCTCAGCCTTAACTACTTAATCGGCAATCTAGACGGCAATACCACAGCGTACTTTTTACTCGGTGCTGGCTACGCGCGAGCTGACCTAGCTAACGGTGATTCGCACAGCTATCCTGTCTTCAGTTCCGGCGTAGGTGGTAGTATCGGCCTAACACCAAGCATTGCGATTACAAGCAAACTGCTATGGCATAAAAGCATGGACAACAAAAGCGTCGCGTCTATAGATAGCTACGAAGACCTTACTCTTTCCGTTGGCTTAAACTGGACTTGGGGGCAAACGGAAAACACAGCTGAAAAAAGCAAGCCTACCCCTCCAAAAGCACCTTCACCCAAGCTACCGAGTCCGTCCAAATCTACAACTGTGGCTGCTCCAAAGGTTGATACAAAACCAGAATCCGAGATCTGCACCGTTGGGAAAGTCTATACAGCCTACTTTAGCCAGGGCAGCGCCGAGCTTTCCACTCAAGACAAAATAGGAATACGTGCGCTAGCTGAAAAATTGGCTGGCTGCGGTAACCAGCCTATCGAAATACGCGGTTTTACTGCGCCTAGCGCTACCAATAGTGCAAGCTGGATTGCAGACAGGCGTGCGAACCAAGTGCAAACCTATTTATGCGACCGCGTGATTGACTGCAACACCACAATCGTTAAAGCCATCAACAGCGGCCGCGCCGAGCGCCCTACTTTGGTGTTTAAGGGGGATCGAGAGCTACTGGCCCGCAAAGCCGAGATCTGGATCAAATAGAAAAGCAGAAAACAAAAAAGCCCGCTGCAGCAGCGGGCTTTTTAAATCAACAAATTGGCCGCACTGAGCTAGTCCGCTGCTTGCAGCTCGCGTACTTTGTCGATGTAAGTTTGCATCGCGCTATCGGCGTCTGAGCCCGAAAGCTTGGCCCAAGCGTCGTACTTCGCGCGGCCAGCTACGTCTAACATGCCAGGGCGTTTGCCTTGCACATCACCAGTAGTGGCTTGTTTGAAGGTTGCGTACAGAGTCAACAAATCGTTGTTACTTGGACGCGAGCTAAGTTGTTTTACTTCTTCTTGGCAGCTTTCAAATTCTGCTTGTAAATCCGACATGGTGACTCCTCCCAGAGTTATAAAAGTCAGTTGTAATTAAAATCCTAATACGTCGGGCATATCGTACATACCCGGCGCTTTGCCAGCCACCCAAACGGCGGCGCGTACCGCACCACTGGCAAAGGTCATGCGGCTACTGGCTTTATGCGTGAGTTCTAGGCGTTCGCCGATATCGGCAAACATGGCCGTGTGTTCGCCGACAATGTCACCAGCTCGTACGGTAGCAAAGCCAATGGTTTTACGGTCACGTTCACCAGTAATACCTTCGCGACCATACACGGCACATTCTTTTAGGTCACGATCAAGCGTGTCGGCAATCACCTCGCCCATACGTAGTGCGGTACCCGATGGCGCATCAACTTTATGACGGTGATGACCTTCAATGATTTCGATATCCACTGTGTCGCCTAAGGTCTTAGACGCAGTTTTCAACAGATTAAGTAGCAGGTTAACGCCAACACTGTAATTCGGCGCCATCACCATGGCTTGCTTGGCCGCAGCAGCGTTCAACTCGTCTTTCTGCTCATCGGTAAAGCCGGTGGTACCAATCACTTGATGACAGTTATTGTCCATACAGGCTTTTAAATTAGCCATGCTGGCAACCGGAATGGTGAAATCGATTAAGGCGTCTGCAGCTGCGGCAGCGGCGTTTACGTCATCCGTAATGGCCACACCTAGTTCGCCAAGGCCTGCAACCATGCCAGCGTCTTGACCTAAAAACGGCGAGTTTGGTGCTTCTGTGGCTGCAACCACTTCTGCATTAGGGTTTTCTTGAACTGCTTGGATCAGCATGCGGCCCATACGGCCTGCAGCGCCTGCAATAGCAATCTTTGTCATTAAACTTCCACTAAATCGTTGCGGTGGCTTTTGCCAACCACTGTTGCTCGGTGTCCGATAAATGCGGGGCCACCGTTTCATAAACGCGCTGATGATAGCGGTTTAACCAGCCGCGTTCTGCATCATTCAGCATTTCGGCATCAATTAGACGTCGGTCAATCGGTGCCAAGGTGAGTGTTTCAAAGCCCAGCATCGGTCTTTCACCTCCGGCTTGCTCAATCACCAACACTAAGTTTTCAATGCGAATACCGTAGGCGCCGGCTTTGTAATAACCGGGCTCGTTCGAGACGATCATACTTGGCAGTAGCGCTTGGTTATTAGGGCGTGGTGAGATATTTTGCGGGCCTTCATGCACGCACAAATAGCTGCCAACACCATGGCCAGTGCCATGATCAAAATCAAAACCACCCTGCCAAAGCGAGTAACGCGCTATCGAATCCAACTGGTTACCAGAGGTGCCTTGCGGGAAACGCGCTAGAGCCAAACTAATATGGCCTTTTAATACGCGGGTATAGCGATCGCGCATTTCGTTCGCTAATTCGCCAGCCGGTAGTTCATCAAGAATAACCGTGCGCGTGATATCGGTAGTGCCATCCAGGTATTGGCCACCGGAATCCACCAAATAAATATCGCCGGTGTTTAACCGACAATCATGCTCAGGCGTGGCCGAATAATGCGGTAAGGCACCGTTTTCGCCGGTGGCAGAGATGGTATTAAAACTGAGGTCTTTTAGCTCAACCCCAAACTGCTCGGCCACCTGCAGTCGTGTGTGACGTAGCTGTTCGGCCACTTCAAGTTCGGTCGCGGCTTGAGGGCGATCGTTATCCAGCCAATACAAAAATTTACTAACCGCGACACCATCGCGAATATGCGCTTGTCGTGCGCCTTCAGCTTCTACGCTGTTTTTGATGGCTTTCGGCAACACACAAGGGTCAGCGGCATTCACAACTTCTGCCCCACCAGCCTTCAGGCATTGTGCGATGGCTGCCGGAATGGAGCTAAAGTCCAACTGCACGCTGGCGTTAACTTCACCTAAGCGTTCTAGCAATACTTCGAACTCGTCTGGCGGCGACAAGCGCACTGCCTCAGGCAAGCTGTCTAAGGCCTCATTGGCTAATCGCGCTTCGTCGATAAATAGTTCTGCGCTACCGGCCGCGTCTACCAAGGCATAAGCCCCAAATACGGGGTTATAAGGAATATCGCTACCGCGCAGATTAAATAGCCAAGCCACTGAATCCGTGGCGCTAATTACCGTCGCATCTACGCCATTAGCGGCGAGCGATTCTGCAACGGCCACAAATTTGTCGGCGCTGCTTTGCCCGGCATACTGTTGCAGGTGCGCCACCACTGGGTTTTCTGGCGCTTGTGCTTGGTCTTGCCAGAGTGCGTCTAGCAAGTTTTCGCTGTTTTGCAGCGCCGCCCCGGCTTGCTGGCAGGCCTGAGCAAAGCTTTGGTATTGCGCTTGCGAATGCAGCCAAGCATCACAGGCAATCTGTTGTTCTGGCCGTAAGTTGTCACGTAACCAGCTTTGGTAGCTAAGGCCAGCACCAATTTGCACGCATTCAACCAACGCCGGATCTGTTTGCTGCGCGGCCTGCACGGTATAACGGCCATCGACAAATAAGATCACGCGGTCCAATAACACTAGGGCCAAACCCGCTGAGCCTGTAAAACCCAGCAACCATGCTAGCCGCTCATCGCTGGCCGGTACGTATTCGTTTTGGAAACGGTCAGCACGCGGCACCAGAAAACCATCTAGGTTGTTCTGGCGCATGCTAGCGCGCAGGGCGTTGATTTTATCCGCTGTGGTCATTCTTCCGGCTAATTAGAAGCGCTCAAAGAATGACTTTACACCATCAAAGAATGAACTGGACTGAGGGCTGTGACGTTTACCGCCTTGCTGCAAGCTGGTGTCAAACTGCTCTAACGCTTCACGCTGTTCACGTGTCAGGTTAACTGGCACTTCTACCGCTACGCGGCAGTACAAATCACCAGTCACGCTACTGCGTACAGATTTCACGCCTTTGCCGCGCAAACGGAATACTTTGCCGCTTTGGGTTTCGGTCGGCACTTTCAAAGTCACACGACCACCTAAGGTCGGCACTTCAATCTCGCCACCTAGCGCTGCGGTTGCATAGCTGATTGGAATATCGCAGTGCAGGTTATCGCCATCACGGGTAAAGATGTTGTGATCGCGTACAGCCATCTCAACAAACAAATCACCCGGCGGGCCATTACGCTCACCTGGCTCACCTTCACCACTTAGGCGAATACGATCGCCGGTGTCCACACCCGCTGGAATTTTGACCTGTAATGTTTTGGTCTTACGAGTTTGCCCCGTGCCATGACAGCTAGAGCATGGGTTGGTAATAATTTCACCGCGACCACGACAGGTTGGGCAGGTTTGCTGCACAGAGAAGAAACCCTGTTGCATACGCACTTGCCCAGCGCCACCACAAGTGCCACATTTCTGAGGCTTTGAGCCGGCTGCGCAACCACTACCATGACAAGCATCACAAGTTGAGCGGGTTGGGAATTTGATGGTTTTTTCAGCACCAAATACCGCTTCTTCTAGATCAATTTCTAGCTCATAGCGAAGGTCGGCCCCACGGTAGCTTTGCTGCTGACCGCCACGGCCACCGCCGCCGCCAAACATATCGCCGAAGACATCACCAAAGATGTCGCCGAAACCACCCGCTCCGCCACCGAAGCCACCATGACCACCGCCGCCAGCAGCCCCGCCAACGCCGGCATGACCAAATTGATCGTAAGCCGCACGTTTCTGCGAGTCAGACAGCACGTCCCAGGCGTCTTGCGCTTCTTTAAACTTCGCCTCGGCTTCAGCGTCACCCGGATTACGATCCGGGTGGTGCTTCATCGCCAGGCGACGATAGGCCTTTTTAATGTCGGCCTCGGAAGCGTTTTTACTAACGCCTAAAACTTCATAGTAGTCGCGTTTCGACATCAGACTTTACTTCTTGTCTTCGTCCTTCACTTCCGTGAATTCGGCGTCGACCACGTCGTCACCGGCTCCGGCATTGCCTTCTGGCTGAGCTTGGCCGCCCATGTCACCCATATCTGGGCCAGCACCGGCTGCCGCTGCTTGCTCGGCGTACATCTTCTGCATCACTGGGCCAGAAACTTCAGTCAACTTGACTGAAGCAGCTTCGATCGCTTCTTTGTCGTCGCCTTTAATCGCTTCTTTCACGCCGTCGATAGCTTCTTGAATCGGGCCTTTCTCATCATCTGAAATCTTGTCGCCCATTTCGTTAATGGCTTTTTCAGTCGCGTGTGCAAGGCCGTCCGCTTGGTTACGCGCTTCCGCTAGCTCAGCGAATTTGCGATCTTCTTCGGCGTGGTCTTCAGCGTCTTGCACCATGCGATCGACTTCGTCATCCGACAAACCAGAGTTGGCGGTGATCTTAATTGATTGCTCTTTA